>CAMPJF010000009.1 GCA_946886725.1 uncultured Candidatus Saccharibacteria bacterium
GGGCTTCTCCTCCACCCATCATAGCAGCTACAGCCGCGGCTGTCTCGTCGTTTGGTGGTGGTGGCGTACCGTTAGTTTCGATGAGTACATCACCTGCGCCGATCTTTATTAATGCGTCAACCAAGTTAACCCGGTGTTTTGTGTCGTCCAGCTTTCGCTTCCAAAAGTTTGTGCCGGTATATAGCCTTAACTGGTCGCCCGAGTGTTCGTATCCGCATTTAACAAGAACGCTATAGATTGCAACATAATTCGTGCGGGTATATTCGATGAGTTTATCCCAATCGAAATCAAAATCACTGCCGGATGTCGATTGTGCTGGCGCAGCTGGCGTCGGATTAGTGGCCTGCGTTACCGTTGCCGTAGGAGCTGTCGGCGCTGGCGTCGGCTGAGGGGCGGGTTTGGTGATTTGCTTGACGATCTGTGTTTGTGAAGGGTGTGTCTTTGTGGCTTGCTTTTCAAGCTCGACCAAATGTGCGCTCACTTCCGGCATCGGAACGGTTAGTGCGGCCGATTTTGGCTTTGGCGCGGCATGTGCCGCAAGTACGGTCAGTAGTTTAATTCCGGGTTGGGATGATTTTGGTACATCAAGCAGTTGGTCGAGTAGCTGAATGAATTGAGGTTTTTCGGCGATGAGTAGTCGTATTTCGGAAATTAGCTGGCTGGCAACAACAGTAGATTGTATGCCATTTTGTTCGCTACCATCTAACAGCGACACAATAGTCTTTAGGTCCTTTGCATCATACGCGTCGAGCAGTTGATTGATGAGTGTCGCCGGCGCTAGGCCGAGTGATTGCTCGATCAGATCGCGAGTGATCATGGTCTTTTCGTCAGCAAGGCCTCGTAACTGATCTAACAGGCTGATGCTATCGCGAAAGCTGCCGTCGCCGCGTGTCGCAACGAGTGCCAGCGCCTCATCATCAATGCTAATCTTTTCTTTGTCGGCGATTGTCCGTAGGTGTGCAACGATTTGATCTTTGCCAATAGATCTGAAATTAAACTGCTGCGTACGGCTAATGATTGTCGCAGGGAGTTTATCGACATCGGTAGTCGCTAAGATAAATACAGCGTGCGCTGGCGGCTCTTCGAGTGTCTTTAGGAGTGCATTGAACGCCTGCTTGGAAAGCATGTGTACCTCGTCGATGATGTATATTTTTTTTGTCGCGGCAACTGGCGCGATTTGCACTTTTTCGCGCAAATCCCGTACATCCTCGACGCCATTATTACTTGCAGCATCGATCTCGATGATGTCGAGATTTGTCGCGTCTTCATCGTAGGGAATTTTATTAATCTCGTAGGCTAGAATGCGTGCGATTGATGTTTTGCCGACGCCGCGGGGGCCTGTTAGTAGATATGCGTGCGTCACGCGGTCTTGGGCGAGTGACCTCCTGAGGATGTCGGTAACGTGCGACTGCCCGATGACCTCATCGAGCGATTTACTTCGGTATTTTCGGTACAATGCTTTTGACACTATTTGTTTCCCTATTCTTTGCTGTCTCTATTGTACGCTTTTTTGTTCATGCGGCGTGTTGTTGTTTTTGTGAAATTAAAATAGTGAGATTTGTCGTGCTGGTGTCTCGATCGGCGTGTCGTTATGGGTCACTGTAACTGTATAGCCTACGTGTTTTTTTAGTGGCAGGTGTAATATCGTGTCATTCTGTTGGCAGAACAGTACCGATCCTAGCATGCCGATCGCCGTACCCGATAATATATGTTGATTGGATACATCATGGCTTTGACTGAGTGCTGGCATATGATCTGGAAAATAGACGGAGTCCAGATATTTAGAACTGACGTCATCAAACTTTGTGTCAATGGCTTGTTCTATTGATTGTTTCACTGTCAGTAATTCACTGCTTGCTGCGTTTGAGTCATATGAACTGCTCAACAAGTCTGATTTTTTACGTTGCTGTAACGTTTCGACGATGCCAGGAATCTTTGCGATCTTTGCCTCGTATTGTCGTGCGGTATGCGCGGTAGAAAACGTCTCGAGTATTAGTGCTGTGCGGGCACCCTGCTCGAGTAGTCGACTATTGCCGCGTCCGGCATGTGATATACCGACTTTTATAACACCAGGTCCGAAATGAGCCAAATACAGAATGTGCGGCTGCAGATTACGCGCTTCTTGCTGTTCGCTGACGCTCGAGGCGTGGTAGAATGCCGGATTAAACCCTGTGCGTTTCTGACACGCGGCGCACTGTTCGTATTTAGAGTCAACGACATTATTTGTAGGGCAGATATGTCGATCGCCAGACGTAATGTCTCGCCAGCCGTTACAGTAACGTGTTGTCATATCGAATGATAGCGTAAACACATTCCCAAGCGGATGCATGTCAATAAATTTGTCATTGTCTTGCAATAGCAAAAGCGGCTCTTCATTACTAGAAAAGCCGACATTTGTTAAAAGATATGTGCCCTCACCTGGCATCGGGACTTTAGAGGGCTGCTTCTACTGCTGCCCAAGTAGCATCTGGGTTGTCTTCTGGGATGACGATGGTTACTTGGTCGCCGATGTTGATACGGAAGTACGTAACACTCGCCAAGAGTATGCGGTATTCGCGGCCATTCGCTTCAACGTAGTACGCGCCGTCGTGCTGGACGAGTGTCCCGATAATTTGGCGGCGTTCGATTGGACCGATTTGCTTGTAGATGAATCCGCCATCGTCGGCAATTGTCAACTTTAAGATGTCGCCTTCAACGAGCTTTGATTTACTGGCATAGTTAGCAGGTACCGGGTAGCTTTTGCCATCAGGGCCAATCATGATTTGACCGTCAAAGACGCCTTCGACGATTTTGCCGCTGACATCTTCCTGGCTACTGCGTGGCGTAACGATCTGATCATCGTCGCCGATGATGCTAATTAATAATTCTTTTGCGGCAGCGAGATTAGTCTCGGCCTCTTGGATCAACGAACGTAATCGTTTAACCTGTTTTTCTGGTAATTCAGACATGGTAACTCGCAATTTCCTTTTTGTCTTTTTTGTAGTGGTATTACCCCTATATATAACAGTCTGCTGTCATATTGTCAATATTAGTTGCCGCCCGCCCAAGACCGCCAGGGGCCGGATGTAGTATCGCTAGAGGCATACCCTGCTCCACTCGCCGTCCATCCCGTTGCAACGCTATCGCAGAGGGTCGAGGCTACACCGCCGCTCCAGCTAACAGCACCTGTGTATTCTGTGATCGCTCCGCTGCTCTGAATGTAATATTTTTTACCAGATTTACTAAGCGCGAGGAGCATATAGTCCGTTGGATTTGCAGTTGTCGGAAAACACATTAACAGGTTATATCCAGCATTCGGTGAAGTCGCATAGCTGTTCTTATTCACCTTGATATTTACCACTGTGGCGATCGTGGTATTGTTTGTCGGATATGAATTAGTTGGGCTATCCACCCTACCTACTTCAAGTTGCTTTGCGATATTTCGCAGGTCGGACTGTACTGACGTATCGGCTGCGCGATTTTGGACGCCGTTATACGCGACGATGCTGATTGCGGCAAGAATGCCAATGACAACGATAACAATCAAAAGTTCAACAATAGTAAAGCCAATCTGTCGATTATTCACTGTAGTATTGTGTATGTATCTTGCTGTCATAGTCCGTTTTCTTTTCTTGTATTAGCGTGTTATTTTAGGGTAACTGAATCTCGCATTGGGTTGCTCCAATGAGTGCGACGGTCGTTCCGGCTTTGCATGTGCTGCCAGCTGGAAGATAATAATAAAGAGTATTCGAGTCGTCGAAGAACTCAATACCCCTGCTTGTACGCATGACATCACCAGCAAAAAACTGATATGACAATGGCTTGTAGGTAGGGTCTGGCAGTGTCGGACTGATGGTCTTCAATGCGTTATCCAGTGCCGGTATGACATATGCGGTTGATATCGCGTTAGCAGTGCCACATGTTCCGGCTGTAAATCCTGTTGCTGCAGGATAAGTCGAGCCAGGGCATCCCGTTTCAGCAGAGATGTCAGGATAATCTCCATTCACCGCCTTGTACTGTTTTAGTATACCTTCGTATGTTTTTGCGGAGGTAGTGAGCTTAGTGGCCGTTGCTCTGGCCTGTACGCCGTTATAGGTAACGATGACGATAGCCGCTAATATTCCGATAACTACTATAACGATCAATAACTCAACAATTGTGAACCCGCTTGTGGCTTTTTTCATATTCTGATTGTACATACATTCCTGCCTGATAGGAAGTGTGATGTGCGACATTGAGTGCCGCTATCTACTATTGCGGCAAGGCAATCATACATTCGTTGATGCCAATTAGGTTTGACTGGACGCCTTTAGGGCATGTCTGGCCGCTATGGAGATAGTAGGTTAATGTATCAACGTCATCTTGAAACATAATTCCTCGTGAATCAATTGACGGTCCACTGATATAGGCACCCGAAACGGTTTGATATGTCCTGTTGGGAAGTTTTGGCGACACCTTCTTCAATTCGTTCGTAAAGTAATCGTTGATACTTGCCGAATACCCATAGCCATTTTTGAAGCAGACGCCTGACGTAAAGACCGTAGTCGCAGCATAGGAGCTTCCGAGGCATGCTGCCTCACCTTCGATTTGCGGGTAATCGCCAAACGTCTGTTTATATTTAAGAAGTGCGTTTTCGTATGCGGTAACATCGCTGACCAGCGTTGACGTCTGACTGCGAGAGAGTGCGCCTGCATCTGCTAACATGAGATACGATCCTAGTAGTAAGGAAACGATGAATAGTAATACGACTGATATGTAGGGCAGATGTTTGGAGTTGGTAAGTATATTGTTCATGCTTATAATAATATCACTACATTTTGAACAGAACTAAAGATTATCTTTATCCACATGTATATTAGGGGTCGCTGGAGAAACGTTGTTAATTTTGTTCTTGCAATCAAAAACCGCTCTGGTATAGAGCGGCAGTTGATTGATAGGTTAACAATTGGTCGAATAATTGAAATTAGCTAAGTTCGACTGATGCGCCAGCTTCTTCAAGCTGCTTTTTAGCAGCTTCAGCGTCATCTTTTGAAACTTTTTCTTTGATAGCTGATGGAGCGTTGTCAACAAGAGCTTTTGCTTCACCAAGACCAAGGCCAGTGATTTCTTTAACAGCTTTGATAACAGCAACTTTAGATGCACCAGCATCGTTCAAAGTAACAGTGAATTCAGACTTTTCGTCTTCAGCAGGACCAGCTTCAGCAGCAGGACCAGCAACAGCAACAGCTGCAGCAGCAGGCTCGATGCCGTATTCGTCTTTTAGGATAGTTTTAAGGTCGTTAACCTCAAGTACAGTAAGCTTAGTAAGCTCTTCTGCAAGTTTTTTAATGTCAGCCATGATAGCCTCCTCTAGTTATAGTATTCAGTTAATTAATTGGTTGCTTTAGCACTGACGCCGTCAAGGAGGGCGTGCAGATTGCCAGATAGTGCGTTTGTAACGTCATGAACTGGTGAAAGCAATTGTGCAACCACTTCGCCGATAAGTTGGTTCTTGCTAGGTAGACCAGCAAGTGCCTTAACATCAGCAGCGGATAGGGTTGCGCCTTCGCCAGAGAACGCGCCGACAAACACAAGCGCTGGATGAGTTTTTGCAAACTTATCCAAAACTTGCGCTGGAGCAACTTCGTCTGTCGTGCTGATCGCATAGAGTAACTGGCCAGTCAAAGCTGAAGTGTCAGTGTCTTTGTAGGCATCGTTAGATGCGAGTGCAACACGGACAAGTCGGTTTTTGATAACCTTGATAGTTACGCCAGCTTCACGCGCAGCGGCACGAAGTTGTTGAACGTCGGCAACGCTCAAGCCTTGATACTGTGCGAACACAGTCATCTTGGCATCTTGTAGAACGTCGCTCATCTCTGCAACCAAAGTGTTCTTTTTATCGCGGGTAATTGCCATAAAAGTCCTTTCTTTGATTGATATTTTATTCGACCGAATTGTCAACGTACTGGTAATGAGAGACCGCCGACTAAACTATTTTGGGAAATAAAAAAGTCTTTGATTCTCGCACTACCAAAGACTAAATCATGAAAATGTTTGTTACATCCTCGGTAGCTAATTAAGTATTTCTACTGCTACTGTCTCTGGTAATGTCTACGTATCACTATATATCGCGGGCGTGAAAAAGTCAATAATACATCGTGAAAAAGTCTATAGGTCGCTTGTCCACTACAAATATTATATAATTAGCAATATTGTGCATGGCACTTGGCCATGGACACGAACAGAAAGGTCGTCATTATGACGCTTGCTCCAAAAATAACCGAAGACGCTCGTCGTGATTTGGTCACACTTGTTGAAAAGCTTGTTGCACGGTCCCAAAGGGGCTTTCCAATCACTAGCAAGCGCACATTCGATGACATCGAGGATATTGCGGCGGATGATTTGGGCTCGAACCTGCCGGGCGTTCGCGCAGCATACTTAGCGACGTTGCGACTACATGTTGACGTAGAGACGTACGAAAGACTATTGGATGGTCCTCTGTACGTTGTGGCAGCTTCAAGTGCGCTCGATGAATTGGCGCAAAGCGTGGCTGATCAGGCGAGTGATCTCGACGCGATCGATAACGAAGAGCTGCGTCGTCAGCTTCTCGAGATTGCCGAGAACGACCTTCGTGCAGGGCTTAAAGCTGTACGAGGCGCATTCTTGGTTCGCCTCGAAGCAAGCCTCCCACACGACGGTGATGCGTATGACGCACTCCTTGCGGGACCGCTGTCATTCTTGGCTGACCTGTAAGGGTATATCACCTTGAACGGGGACGGTCGATACGTTACGTGTCGCCCGTCCCCTATTTAATATCTGCCTCAAGTGGACACCTGAAGCGTTAAATGATATAATACATTTATATGTCTGAACACCTGCCAATCGACAGAAGCTTCTTGTACGAATCTGATCATCATTTAGATAACCTCGAGAAGCCAGTCAGGACGGTCCAAGTACCACCAGAGTTTAATTTGCCGTCGTATGAATACGATGATGTTTTTTGTGCGCATATCGAGCTAGAAAAGCAGCCATACGATCTTAATGTCTACTCACCTACTCCGCTTGATCCACATCGCATAAAGTTACACGGCCCAGGGTACTTTATGTCGGCGCGATTATACATGGATGCATTATTGACAGACAAGCAGGCCGAAGTTAATTTGCCGCAACATATTAGGGATGACATATGGATGGAGATTCAGTATGAACACGTCCATCGCAGCGACAAGAGTAGTGATGCAATGGAGCGGCTTCGTGGTGCATATAATCCGGACGATGCTGTGCATCCGTATATCGCCAAGCTTGTGATGCGAGCACGATCGGGCACGGCATCAATCGATCAACTGGCGCATTTGTTGGCGCTATACCCAGAGATGGAATCTGTTGAAGTTATGAAATATACGCAGCCGCTTGAATCCCGCAAAATGGACATGGCGCACGCACGCTTTGTATATGAACTTCATATGGCTGAGAATACGGCACCTGGCATTATCGTCGAGACGGAGGGGTATTTGGGCAAGAACCTTCAGCCGCGTAAAAACCACCCTACTGTCCCTAAGACGGTGTTTATCGGAAAAGGTGTCGAAGCCAGGGTGGTGATTGATGGCGTCGAGATGGAACTTGTCGGACGGTATAGCTATTACGTCCCCGAACCTGGTGATTTGTCACTGGTTCATATTGAGCCGACAGTTGTTACTATTAATAACCAACAGATTCTCATGTACCCAATCGCCATCTCAAAATATTTGCGACTTGCAAAATCCAGCGCTACTGAATTAGACGCCTAAACGCTCACTATATTTTGAATATTTCGTGCGACGTCCTTTATTGATTGCGATGCCGAGATAACGGGCAAATGATAGGTCTCTGCAACCGCTAGATACCCGTCATGAATTCGCTGCTGGAAATCATCACCTCGCGATTCAAATGTATCCGGTTTATCCAGCGCGCCGCGTTCTGAAATACGACTTTTTGATACGGCAACATCATCTAGGCTTAAGATGATCCCGTAGTCGGGATTCATATACGCTTGTTCAGTGAAAGTTGCGGTAATTGCGCTAATAACTGATGCGCTCATTCCTTCACCGTACCCTTGATAAACGAGTGTCGACCAATAGTTACGCGTTGTAATCACCCAGGTCCCTTTCTCTAGTTCGGGCTTGATGCGGGTGTGCCATAGTTCATGGCGGTTCGCGGTAAATAGCAGAATGTTTGTCATTGGTGTTCGGTCGAGGGTGCCGTCGATAATGACGCTCCGAATCGCTTCAGCGACTGGCGTACCGCCTGGTTCTTTCAGATGTACGACGTTTATCCCTTGGGATTCAAGGTATTGCTGTAAAATATCTGCCTGTGTCGTTTTGCCTGTCCCATCGCCACCTTCGATGACGATATACTTGCCTGCCGGCATTACTTCACTCCTTCGGGAAGTCCTTTGATAATGGGTGGTGCTTTGCGCTTGTCTTTGTAGGCGCGCGGAAGCATTTGCTCTGGCGACCAGTTAGCGATTAGTTCTTCAAGATTATCGGTGTTTTGGTACTTGCCGCTCATGCCATTCCTGCCGTCACTGTAATCACCTTCAACGGGACCAGTTTTGTGGAAGATGAGTTGTCCGACACGTTCACCAACTGGCAGCACGACCGATTCGTGCATGTTGAGATTGTAGATTTCCAGGGTGATGCGGTTGATATAGCCCGGATCGATCCAGCCGGCATCAAAGCACACCGCCACGCCATTGCGTCCCCAGCTACTCCGTGATTTCACTTCGCTGGCGCCCCCATGCGGACGAATGCCGACAAATTCATGGGTGTGCGCTAAGATGCGCTCACCAGGCCGCAGCACGATAATTGGGTGATCTTCAGGGATATTATCAAATAATTTGTAGCCATACTTATCACACCACTGCTTGTGGGGCATTGCCTCGAGTGGGCCCTTAAAGTAGCGATCGACGTCACCTTTGTCGAATGGGTTATATACCTTGGACTCTTCTTGGTATTCCTGTTTATAAAAATAATGCCCCAATGTAAAGTCGAGGCTCGCCTCGCTAACGTGTGCCTCATTGTAGGGAACACTGACGATTGTTCCGTCCGCAATGGCTGCTTTGATTTCGGTATTACTGTACACACTCATGACTGATTCTCCCTGACATGCTCGATAGCAAAAATGCCCGAACTGATAATACTCTTATTAGTGTCCTTGAAGGCGCGCAGTTCGTCAACCGTAAACCATTTAAATGTGTTTGACTCACCCTCGCCAGGTTCGACGTGGTTAGTGGCGCTTACGAGTACGTACGAAACGTTGATATGGCGATGGCCATCAACAATATCGTGTACCTCAAAGTCAAACGGCAGCGGTAATTCTTCGGCCGTCGGTGTGCGGACGAAGGATGGATCGTATTTTTGTGTTGGTATAAGTGTCAATGAACTCGCTGGAATGCCCGCTTCTTCATGTATCTCATTGTAGAGTGCTTCGATCGGCGTCTGGTCTACTTCGATGTGACCTGCTGGCGGCGTCCAGATCGGCAGATACTTATGTTTGATTAGTAATGTTTTGTTGTCATGTACAATATAGCCGCACACGGTAAAATCTAATTCACCGGTACCCGTATGAATATGTGGCATGTCTCACCTCCCCAGGTTTGATATGTTTATTTTTGTTATGTTGTGGGCATACTATATCACGAGCTATCGCGCTTGTGCAAATCAAATATGACTTTTAGCATGGTACTATTGTAGATATGAAAAGTATTGTCGTCGCCTATGATAAAAATCACGTAATCGGTCAAAATAACGCCATTCCATGGCAGGGGCTGATGCCAGCTGACATGCGTCATTTTAAAGATCTGACCCTTGGCAAGACTGTTATCATGGGACGCAAAACATTTGAATCTATTGGGCGGCCGCTGCCATTTCGACAAAATATCGTCGTCAGTCGCCAAGACATTGCATACGAAGACGTACAAGTGGTACACAGTTTAGCGCATGCATATGCCGACGCCGAAAGCGACGTTATGGTTATTGGTGGTGCCGAAATTTATGCATTAGCGCTAGACGACGTAGATGTCATTTATGCCACTGAGATAAATACTATGATTGGTGATGGCGTACGCTTTCCAGCGCTTGATGACGCGTGGGTGGAAACCGCGCGCGAAAGCCACGGGGCTGATAGTGACAATAGATACGATTATTCATTCGTGACCTACGAAAAGCAAAGATAGATTGTTGGGAATTTAAGATGGGGTGGCGCGGTATCGCGCCACCCCATTGTTGGTCGGGTGTTTTATTTAGACGGCAATTGGTGCTGGAATGTAGGGTTCTGGATTGTAATTATGCAGCGTGAAATGCTTGCGCTCGAACGCAAAGATGTCATCAATGCTCGAGTCCAACTCCATTCGTGGCAATTCCTTCAGTTCGCGCTTGAACTGAGTCTCAACGGCATCCACGTGGTTTGTGTACACATGGGCATCGCCGAACGACAATATCAGTCTACCAGGCTGAAGTCCTGTCACCTGTGCAATCATCATCGTCAGCAGTGCGTACGATGCGATATTGAATGGTACGCCCAGGAACATGTCCGCTGACCGTTGATACATCTTGCAGCTGATTTTGCCATTGGCTACGTAGAACTGGAACTGCATGTGACACGGCGGTAGTCCTGCAATGACCATCTCGTCAATGTCTCCGACGTTCCACGCCTGCACGATCATGCGACGAGAGTCAGGCGATTTTTTGATCATGTCAATCAGCTTTGTGATCTGATCAATTTCGCCGCCATCCTTCGTCCTCCAGCGTCGCCACTGACGGCCATAGACCGGACCAAGCTCGCCGTATTGAGTGGCGAATTCCTCATCTGTCTTGATCTGTTCGACGAACTTTTTAATACCGATCTTCCACTCTTCAGTATTGGATCCTGGTATTTCTTGGCCAGTGGCTTTTAGATAAGCCTTGTATGGCCATTCGTTCCAGATGTTGACGCCATTCAGCACGAGGTACCTGATGTTACTGTCGCCCCTCAAGAACCAGAGCAATTCGTAAATCACAGCGTCGATGTTGAGTTTCTTGGTGGTCATGGCGGGAAAGCCATTCGCCAGGTCGCATTCGATCTGTGGGCCAAAAAGGCTCCATGTTCCTGTTCCGGTACGGTCGCTCTTTTCGTCGCCTTCAGTCATGATCCTGCGCACAAGATCGAGGTATTGCTGTTCCACTACGTCCTCCTAAATAAAAGGTAAACTCGAAATGTTCACCCACCTATAACTACTTTACATGAATTAGCCCCTGATTACTATCATGACGAAATAGCCATAAGCACTTGATATTATAGTCAAATCGTGGTATAATCTTGCCAAACACTGTGAAATATTTCACAGCTATATAAGCATAAATATGATTGAAGGTTTATATGAAAAACGAGTTCACGCCGCAGCAAGTTGAAATCGACACAAGACGATCACTTCTAGATGATCAAATCATAACCCCTGAAATCGCTATAAAGGCGCGATTTGCGCAGGAGTTTGGTCATGTTGTGCTGCGACACGTGAACGACGAGATTTCTGATAATGACCATGATCGATTTCGCGAACTATACATAGATAAATTAATGAAGCACTCAATGGTGATTGATCGTACTGCGGTCGCGCGCGACTTTGACATATGGGTCGATGCAATGCTGCCTGCTGCTAAGGCGGACGTGTACGATGCTTTGACCGAGCAAGGTACTGAAACTTTGCCAGAATTCATATCACCTGAAAGAATGTCGGAGATGACGACATCGTCAGATGACAAATTACTTCACGAGAATCTGCGATTGACTGCAGAAAACGCGCGGTTCATGAACCAGTTGGCCGGAATGAGCATGGAGCGCAGGAGCTTGCTCGCGATGCTTCAAAAGATACAGGAAGAGCGTGATGGTCTTCTAATTCAGGTCGGCCTTACTCAGCAAGAAGTACTTTCCGATTAGCGAATTGTTCTGATCTGAAAATACAAAAATAGCCGCGATTTGCGGCTATTTTTTGTTGTCGTTAGCTATTAGCTGACGACGTTCTCTACCTTGATACCAGGACCCATAGTGGTGCTGATAGTAGTGCTTTTGACGTAGCTTCCCTTTAGGCTTGTTGGCTTTTGTGCTTGTAGGCTGTCGAAGAATGCTTTTGCATTAACGGCTAGCTTTTCGGCGCCAAATGACACTTTGCCGATTGAAAGGTGAACGATGGCTTGCTTGTCGACACGGTATTCAACTTTACCGGCTTTTGCTTCAGTGACGGCCTTTGCAACGTCGGTTGCGACGGTGCCTGATTTAGGATTAGGCATAAGACCACGTGGGCCAAGCAAACGAGCGTACTTACCAAGCTTTGGCATGTATTGAGGGGTTGCAACAAGGATATCAAAGTTGATTTCTTCTTTATCAAGTTGCTTGATGAATTCTTCATCACCGATAATATCAGCACCGGCCTTTTTCGCTGCAGCGTGTTCTGCTTCAGGGGCAAATACAGCGACACGAATAGTCTTGCCCGTACCGTTAGGCAGGCTAACAGTTGTACGGATATTTTGGTCAGCTTGTCGAGGGTCGACACCTAAACGAACATGTACCTCAACGCTCGCGTCGAACTTTGATGGATTAGTCTTAGTGGCAACTTCAAGTGCTTCAGCAAGGCTGTATACCTTAGCTGCTTCAACATTTTTAGCAACTGCCTGATAGCTCTTTCCGCGGCGCTCTAGGCGTGGGCGAACAACTGGCTTTGGACCTTTTTTAGTATGCGCTTCTGCTTCTTCAGACTGTGGCGTAGTGTCGCCAGCTTCTTTGCGAGCTTCTTTTTCAGCCTTTTCTTCGGCTTCTGCTAGTGATTTTTCACTTCGCTTGCCGGCCTTGGCTGCTTTTTTCTCTTCTTTTGGAGCTTCAGTTTCGGCAACTGTTTCTGCCGTAACGACACCAGCGATCGCAGATTCGATCTCTGCAATTGTGTTTTTCTCTGTAACATCTAGTTTTAGCTTGGCAGCTTCAACCAGTAAATCGGCTTTCTTAGCCATAGGTATAAACCCTTTCTGTGGTGCAATCGGCTATTTAGGCCTCCCAACATTGATTATTATGTGTTTAATATAGCACACCCACCTCTTGTCGTCAACATGATTCTATTGCAAAATATTCAATTATATGATAAAATATTTTATAATGATTTACCATGGATAAGTAGATAGTTATCTTCAAGTCACGCACGTTAGGATGGAAATGAGTACTAGTAATGTCGATCTGGTCCAAGAGGCGTATCGAGAGGCCTTATTGCAAAGCAGCGCAAAATCTGGCACCGTGGATGGTGCGATGAGTCTCTTTGTCCTTTCGATTGTCGCCTTCTTGGCTACTTTTGTGCTCGATCTTAGTTCTTTTCATGGTCAGCTTGTATTGTTGGCCAGGATTGTACTCGTTGGGGTAATTGTAGTTACCGCGATTGTTGGGTGTATCGCATCCACCGAAGGTCGTGCTGCAGACAAAGTTATGGAAGATCTGCGAAACAGCAACCCGAGTATTCCATTGCCCTTTTAGCTCGCCCTGCTGTACTGGCAGCCTCCGTCCTATAAGACGTTGAGGACTGCCAGTGTGGCTCGGCGGGCTTTTTTACCACCAGTTGACATTTGTCTTGTAGCCCCAGCCGATACTGTCGGCGGCACTGGTTCCGTATCCATTCCCTAGCATAATAAGCGTGTTATTTGTTCTCTCTGCTGTCGATAGTCCGCCGACAACCGTCGGTTTAAACCGAATCAATTGGTAATCGACGCCGTCAGATTGATAGAGATATGTATCTTCTCTTGGGTGTGTGGTAGGTAGCTGCGGAATTGCCGCGATGTATTTTGGCATTAACCCAGTGATAAAATTATTACCCGTCGCTTGATCCCAGCCACACCAGTTGCTAGTACATCCAGACTGACCAATTGTGCTGGGGTAGCTGTCATTCTCAACCTTGTATAATGCGAGCGCTTTAGTGATTGATTTAAGGTCGCTCTGCATCAGTGAGAATTTCGCTTTATCCTGTACGCCGTTATAAGCCACTATAGCAATAGCGGCCAAGATGCCTATCACGACAATAACGATCAATAGTTCGACAATAGTAAAGCCTTTACCGGATGATGATTGCGCATATGCTTTCATAATTAGACTTAAGTATATACTTCTCCTCGACGAAGGTAAAGGATAAAACTAGTGTCATACAAGATGAAATGAATCTGCTTGTGTCAACTGGCTGTTTTACTTGTTTGGTCCCCGAAACTGACGCGTGAATCATTGTATTTTAGTCATATTTATGTTATTATAATAACAATGACTTATTGTCGATAGCAAGCCTGCTGTCCAGAGGTCACGATGTAAAGGATACTTGTATGCCGACAACTAATCGCAGTAGTGCCAGCAAGCGACTCGCTGATGTCGAATCTACCGTACGCCCTTCCTCGTCGCGAGGTACCTCAAGCGTTCCGGTGGCCATCGGTGTTATGATGCTCGGCGTCTTCGCCTTTGTTATGGCTTTCGGTTTCGCCACCCACCCCGAATCCAATGAACAGACAAACATCATCTTTGGCGGTGTTTTCTTCCTGATCGGGATCGCGCTTTTTATAGGGGGCGCAGCGTGGTGTCGAAATGAAATACGAAAAAAGTAACGTGCAGCGTTCAAATACCTTATCCATCTTATAGCCTGCGTCGCCTGGTACGGCAATGGAATAGCCATAGTGGCATTTTCCGTTACTGTACCAGGTGGCCGGGCATTAAATATCTCGTCACATCCATAAAATCATATTTATATATAAGAAAAGCCCCGCAATTGCAGAAGTGAGCGCGGGGCTTTTCTGTTGCAAATGCGGGGTGTGTAGTTGGATACTATCGGCCATTCTTTCGAGGTCGATAGGTTCCAGTTAGGGCGTCAAGCCGCTTAAGCGCCTGTTGGACGCGCTGTTCGGCTTTGCGAACTTCGCCTGCGGGTGCTCCGTCGTAGTCGGCTTTGATGTACGCTTGATTTGCTTCCCTGTGTTCATTCTCGGCCTCTTCGATCTCTTTCGCTCTTGATGTGCCGACTGCGTTGTTATGGAGGTTCTTTCGTTTCTTTGATCCAAACATGTCATACCTTTCTGGGATACATTCTTGCAGTGGGTAGCGCCGCCGAAGTATCTTTCTCGTAGCGTGTCGATGAGGCGAGGTGGAGCTCGGGATAGCAGGCCGCCTTTGAGCGGAGTTTCTTTAGGGCGATTTGCCGAAGGCCTTCGTCGGCTTGCCTCGCTTCCTTTTCTTCGCTACTCGTTGGCTTATGTGCTGTCGGGGCGAGTGCTTTGATTTGGTTCTCAAGATCAAGTCGTTCGTCGATCGTTGAATATCGGGCAAACACTGGCGCAAATCGATGTGGCGCGGCGACAAGTGTCACCCCGGGGTTGATTATTTCCTCGAAGCCACAAAGTTGTATGCTCATTCGTTTCCTAGCTGTACTTAGTTGAGATAAACTACAAACATACGATAGCATATTTTACGATATAATTCAATTTATAGTCATGCTCTTATTAAAAATACCGCATCAATCTGATGCGGTATTTTTAATAAAGTAACGTCGGATTATTCGACGACTTCAACGCCCATTGAACGTGCAGAGCCGGCGATAATTTTGACGCGGCCTTCCATGTCGATAGCGTTAAGGTGATCTTTTTTCATTTCAGCAATCTCTTCGAGTTGCGCACGAGTGATCTTGCCGACTTTTTCAGAATGTGGCTTACCACTTCCCTTTTTGATGCCTACTTTTTCGCGGATGATGTCATCAACTGGCTGACCAAGAGATTTCCATGCGAATGTACGATCGTCAAATACCTGCATGTGAACGATGACGTCCTTGCCCATGTCGGCCTTAGTCGCATCATTAAAAGGGTTAATGAAATCCATCATGTTTAGACCCCATTGACCGAGTGTTGAACCGACAGGAGGACCTGCAGTTGCACGACCGGCTGGGATGCGTAGTTTAAGATTACCAATTACTTTTTTAGCCATAATTTTTTCCTTCTTGTACTAAATATTATTGAAGCTATATTTAGTGCGTAACTAGATAATAGTAGCAAATTTACCCCGCAGATGCAAGGTTTTCCAGAGGTGAACGT
>CAMPJF010000010.1 GCA_946886725.1 uncultured Candidatus Saccharibacteria bacterium
GTGCAGGAAGCGCGATATACCAATACGCTGTCATAAACCAGCTAATAGCGAGCATGCCTTTGGTGAGCGCAGGCAGCTCGGCATCCGGCCCGCCTAGATCGGTGAGGATTTTGCCAATCTGCGGAATGACGAACAGCATCAGGCCAAAGAAGGCGAGAATTGTGATGACAATCAAGACTGTCGGATACGTCATAGCGCTTTTGACTTTTTTACGAATCGTTGCATTTTTCTCTTGTTGCATCGCGAGTCGCTTTAGGATTTCGTCAAGAATACCGGCCGCCTCGCCCGCGCGCACCATGTTGACATAGACATCACTAAACGTGTTCGGGTATTTTGCCATCGTGTCCGCTAGCGGCGATCCCGCCTCGACGTCCTTGATGATGAAACCAAGGATTTTTTTCAAAGCGTCACTCTCGGTGTGCTGTTCGAGTGATCCAAGGGCACGCAGCAAAGGGACGCCGGCGCTCACCATGGCGCTAAGCTGTCGGGTGAACATAACGAGGTCATCTGATTTGACCTTGTTGCCGCCTAGGAAGTCGCCAAAACTAAAACTGCTCAGAGATTTTCCGTCAGCCGATCCCTCTTTGACGCTGATCGGACGGAGGCCTTGCTTGACGAGGTTGCTGATCGCACTCGACTTATCGGCAGCTTCGACGGTGCCAGTAACCGTTTTGTTTAAGTTGTTTGTTGCAATATACAGAAAACTTGGCATGAGGTATTACTCTTTCGTGACCCTTAGTACTTCTTCGACGGTAGTGTTGCCACGAAGCGCTTTGATTAGGCCGTCGGTTTGCATGGTGACCATACCTTCGCTTATTGCCGTGTCCTGAATTTGATTGCTTGTCGCGTTACTGATGATTAACTTTTGAATCGGAATGGTGTTGCCGAGTACCTCGTAGATACCGATACGACCCCTATAGCCGGTATGATTGCACTCTTCACATCCACCAGGAGCGGCCTTCCAAAGAACCTTAATTGTTTCATTGTCCGTACTCTCTGGTGTGTCACCGCCGACGCTTTGTTCGATTGCTTGCTTTTCGAGCGTATGAATATAATCGAAATTTTTATCTTCGGGAAGGTTAAACAGTCGTACGACCGTCTTGATCTCTTCGGCATCCGGATTATAGCTTTGTCGACAGGCGACGCACAGTCGACGAACTAGTCGCTGGCCGACAACTGCCTTAACCGTACTGGCGATTAGGAATGGCTCGATGCCCATGTCTAGCAGACGAGGTAGCGTTGTCGCTGCGTTATTCGTGTGCAGGGTGCTAAATACCAAGTGTCCGGTCAGGGCTGCTTGCACGCCTAAGTTGGCGGTTTCGCCGTCACGGATCTCACCGACCATGATAATGTTCGGATCTTGGCGAAGTAGTGCGCGAAGTCCGGAGGCAAAGGTCATGCCTGCCTTGACGTTTGTTTGGGTTTGGTTCACGCCAGGAATTTTATATTCCACCGGATCCTCGATCGTAGATATATTGACGTCGGGTGTGTTGAGAAGTGTGAGTACGCTAAACAAGCTAGTAGACTTACCAGATCCAGTCGGGCCGGTTACGAGCACCATGCCGTTTGGCTCGGTTAATGCTTCGTTGATAACATCCAGTGAATGACCCCAATAGCCGAGGTCTTTTAGGGTGACCGCCTGGTTAGATTCGTCCAGAATACGCATAACTACTTTTTCGCCGTCGGCAATAGGTAGTGTGCTGACACGGAGCGCGTACTGCTTTCCTGCCACCTTTATCTTAAAACGACCGTCTTGTGGGACGCGACGTTCGTCGATCTTAAGGTTGGACAAAATTTTAATACGGCTTGTGAGTGCGCCAATGACATTGCGCGGCAGGCGATTGACTTCTTTGAGCACGCCGTCGATTCGATAACGAATCTGGACAAAATCCTCACGCGGTTCGATGTGGATGTCGCTCGCACTTGAGCGGATGGCGTATTCTAGGAGCAAGTTAATCGTCTGTGCGATTGGGGAGTCTTCGGCGATATCAGACTCGTTCGCAGTCAGATCGGCCGCTTCTTGATCTTCACGCTGGATGTCGATAACTTCGTTAAGCTCTTGATTGACGTCGCCGCGGTAATTCTCAAGACATGCTGCGATGTTTTCATGAGTGGTGATGTAAATTTTTGTATTTTCGCCAATTTCTTTTTGAATAAAGCTGACTGCCTGAACATCGTCCGGGTCGTCCATTGCTAGGTGCATTAATCCATCTTCGTCAACCTTGAAAAGTACGGCGCTATACTGGCGAGCGATACGTTCGGGGATTTTTTTAAGCACCTCAGAGTCGATGCTTTTTGGATCGATCTCAATGAAGGGAATGCTAGTGTAGTCGGCGAATGCTTCAGCGAGAGACCGCTCGTTCATTAATTCGTTGTTGATGACGATATCTTGGAGAGGACGCCGTGAACGAGAACCCTCTTCTTTGAGGGATTCAATCTGCTCTTTAGTAGCCACACCGCTGCGCTCGAGCAATTTTTCAATCGTAACATCTGAAATACGCATACTGCTTGTGCTCTATTGTACGTGAGGTAGGTGAAAAGCGCTAGTAATATGGTAAGTTTTCTTATATCCTATGGAAAAAGAATTACACCCAAGGAGAGTGCAGATGAATACCATTACCCCGCTTAACCCAGGCGTTAAGCCGGACCTATTACCTGAGAGTCCAAAAACAGACACCCCTGTGCAGTCACCAGAAAAAACAATGGATCCAATCGATTATCCGAACTACCCTATGCCAGCTTTTGAAGTGGAGCAGTCAAGTTCTCACCCTGCACCGGTAGCCCAGTCTGTCACTCCGTCAGCCGTACCGGCGACGCCTGCGAGTTCAGGTGCTGGACGGGCGCAGATAAAATCGATGACGGTCATCGCATCGAGTGGCTTTTTGATGAAGTATATTGCTTCATTGTTTGCCGGCATCAGCGTATTGTCCGGTTTGACGTCATTAAGTTTTATTTTGTTAGACCACTTTATCAATAAGCCAGAGGGATTGAAACTGGGTAGTGTGTTTGACGCTTCAACGATCGTCAGTACGTGGCACGTGTGGCTAGTGGCGAGCTTGCTAACCTTTACGACACTGTATTTATTACTGTCTCGTGCCGCAGGGAAGTATTTGGCCGCTAATAATGCGTCCGACAACGAGATACAGGTCGGTGAAGTGGCGCGCTCAATCTTTACCGCCATTCTTATTATTTTCGCCGCTTATTTAGCGGCAAGCCTGCTCTTTACGCTACTAAATAGCACGATTGCAGCCGCCGAAATTGAAGGCAAAGATATTGCTATTCAGGTGGCGGGCAGTGTCCTAGCTTTCATTTGGATTACTTTGATCATCAAGCACCAGTCGGTTGTCCATCAGCAGGGTAAAAATGGCCTTGCTGGAATTATTCTAGCGGTCGTGGCTGCAGCCATTGTGATAGTGGCGTCTGTTTTCCTGCTTGCCGCTGGGCGTAACGCGGTCATCGATAGCCGAACGCTATCTGATCTCTCGACCGTCCAGTCCGAGCTGTCTACGTATAATGCTAAAAATGATCAGTATCCAGAGAGTCTGAGTGTGCTAGCGATCGATGACGAAAAAGTAAAGAGTCGCTTAGGTAACTATAAATATACGCGGACGCAAACAACCGATGAAAGTACGGCGCAAGACAGCTACGAGGATATGTTCTCATCAGATGATTTCTATAGCTCTGGATCAACTTCGAGCTTCCGTACTTTGCAGCCAGCGACGAAAAACGGATATAAATTGTGTGCTAACTTTTTGACCGACGCATCGTCAAAGTCCGACCTATATGGCGGATCGGCGGATCTGACTGAGGGCGCTAGCGCGAGCGCATCGACATCTTTTTACTCCCACGGCAAGGGTGAGCACTGTATCGAGCGTGATATATAGCGTATAATATACTACTAATGAACCAACACGTGACATCAGATACTGCAATGCGCTCTCTTGGGGCGCAAATTGCTGGTGTGTTGTCGGGTGGTGAGGTGCTTGAGCTTGTCGGTGATGTCGGTGCAGGGAAAACAACCCTCACTAAAGGTATCGCGCAGGGATTAGGCATCGAAGAGACGGTGCAGAGCCCGAGTTTTACGATTAGTCGAGTGTATGATGCTGTAAGTGGGCTCCGTCTGGTGCACTATGACTTTTACCGTTTAAATGACGCAGGCATCATGGCGGATGAGCTACGCGAGACGATTCATGATCCGCGAACGATTACGATTATCGAATGGGCGGGCATCGTTGATGGGGTATTGCCTGACGATCGGCTAACGATTGCGATCACTTCACCTAGCGAAACCGATCGGATCGTAAAGATTTCGGCAGGCGGCGATTCGAGTCGATCAGTCCTGGAGCGAATTGTATGATTGTTTTGTTGGATACAGCTACGCCAGTATGTAGGTTGCGTCTTGTTGATGCGGACAATCATATTAATAGTGAATGGCAGGCGGACAGAACGCTAGCTAAAGGGCTATTAGGCTATCTGCAGTCACAGTTAGCTCAGCATCAAAAGTCATTATCTGATATAACGGGCATCGGCGTATTTCAAGGTCCCGGCAGCTTCACGGGACTTCGCATCGGGATGGCTGTTTTAAATACGCTTGCCGATAGCGAACGCATACCGATCGTAGGTGTACGGGGTGATGACTGGCAGAAAATAGCACTCGACCGTTTGCGCGCCGGCGAGAATGACCAAGTTGTTTTGCCGTTTTACGGAAGTGAAGCGCATATCACCACTCCTCGCAAATAAACTTGCCCGTTCTATGTAAAAAGCGCTACAATAAAAGAAGTCTATTAAGACTTTTGATGAAACTTTTGAAATACCTCCAGAACCGCCCTTTTATGGCTTGATATTTTTATTTGATAGAGACAATTTGGTTAGTATCGGGGCAGCTGAGAGAAAGGAATAACTATGATAGAGGGTATAATCGCCGCAATTGTTGGGGCTTTTCTTGGCGCTGGCGGAATGGTTGCTTACGAGAAGCGACGCGTCGCTAGCGGAAAAAGCAAAGCCGAGAAAGAAATTGCTCAGGCTAAAATCAAGGCGAGTGATATTGTCCTGCGCGCCAAAGACGAGGCGCTGCAGCTTGAAAATGAACGCCGTCGCGAGTGGAAGAAGACGGAAAATCGTATGGCGGACCGCGAATCATTGCTCGATAGCAAACTTGATCAGTTAGAAAAACGTGCCGATAAACTTCGCTCTCAGGAGGACGAGGTAGAAGAGCTCAAGTCGGAAATCAGGGCAATTCGCGTCAAGCAGCAAGAAAAACTGGAAAAGATCGCCGGATTAAAGAAATCAGAAGCTGCCGACAAGCTGATGCAGATGACCGAGAGCGACATCAAAGAAGACCTAATCGGACTGGTAAACAAATTACAGCATGATGCGATGGAAGATGCCGAGGAGCGTGCGCAAACAATTCTAGTCACCGCTATGGAGCGTATGTCGAGCGAGGTGACTGCAGAGCGCACCGTGACGGCCGTCAAATTAACCGATGATGAAATGAAGGGCCGTATTATCGGCAAAGAAGGTCGCAATATTCAGGCGTTGCAACGCGCGACTGGTGTGGATATTTTAGTTGACGATACACCTGGGATGATTATTCTTAGTTCGTTCGATCCAATTCGTCGTCAGGTTGCACGGGTCACCTTAGAGATGCTAATGAAAGACGGGCGCATTCATCCAGCACGTATCGAAGAAGTTGTCGCCAAGGCTGAAAAAGAAATCGAGAAGCAGATCGCACGAGCAGGTGAAGATGCGGCCCGTGAGGTTGGCGTTGTCGGCATTCCGAAAGAAATGCTTCGCTTGTTGGGCGAGCTGAAATTCCGCACCAGCTATGGGCAGAACGTCCTTATGCACAGTACTGAAATGGCGCACATGGCTGGGCTGATCGCAGAAGAGATCGGTGCTGATGTCCGCATCACGAAAATCGCGACGCTCTTACACGATGTTGGCAAGGCGGTGACACACAAAATCGAAGGCAAGCACCATCATATTGGCGCTGAACTTGCCAGTAAATACGGTATGGATGAGCGAATCGTCCACGCGATTCAGGCGCATCATGATGATATTGACGCGACCACTCCAGAGGCCTTGATCGTTCGTGTATGTGACGCGCTGTCGGCAGCTCGACCGGGTGCGCGCAATATTAGTGCCGAAAACTTTAGTGAACGCATGCGTGACCTAGAAAATGTGGCTATGAGTTTTAAGGGTATCGATAAGGCATATGCAATTAGCGCTGGGCGAGAAATTCGTGTCATCGTCAGTCCGAAAAGCATTGACGATTTAAGCGCGATAAAATTAGCGCGAGATATTGCCGTCAAGATAGAGAGTACTATGCAGTACCCAGGTACAATCAAAGTGAACGTGATCCGTGAAACGCGCGCAATCGAATTTGCAAAATAACGATATGGCCCATTCGCTTAACCAACACAAAAAGGAACATTGGCTCCACACGTTCCACTCTCGGCCTTCTAGCGCGGTTATTATCCTAGAGGATGACCAGGAGCGAGTGCTGATCGTCAAGGCGAACTATAAGGAGCACTGGACCTTTCCTGGGGGCGTTATTGATCTTGGCGAAACGCCAATGCAGGCGGCTATTCGCGAAATAAAAGAAGAGGTGGGATTGGACGTATCCGCCGACAGTCTCACGTTTGGTTGGGTGACCGCCAGGCACAGCACTAGTATCGATACTTATCAATTTATTTTCAAAGCATCGTTGCGTTCGGATGCTGTGGCGGATATTGTTTTGCAGGCATCGGAAATCGATGAATGGCGACTTGTGACCAAAAAGGATGTACTGTCTAATGATATTCATTATGCGAAGGCAGTGCAGTTATGGGCGCAGGACAATCGCGATGGATATATCGAGCAGACCTTTGGCGTCAACGATTAAAGCTAGCATCGCTTTGATGTAATGAATGCGCCCTATTTACTACTCAGCATATAGACTGAGGATCTGTTGTCGCCCTGCGTAGCACGCACTTGCCACTCGCCGTTTTGTAAAATCGATCCAGCCCACGTCCAGCCTGCCAGTCCCTGCTGGTTAGTTGACCGATACGGAAGATACCGATCGTGACCAGTATGCGCATTTCGGAACCAGACTGTACAATAACTGCCGGTGACACTAGAACAACCACTTCCGAGGGTGTCGCTACTACTGTAGCGATGCTCCGAGATGGGGCCGCCAGCTTGCAGTAAAGCCGGGGTGGCCGTCAAGGTATTAAATGACTGCGCGACAGTGAGCGCGCTTGCTGCATTGACGATACCGTGGCCCAGTTCATTTGTATATGGTGCGTTGCTCATTACGGGTAGCTTTGATGCCGAGGCTAACAGGAGTGCAGTGATATCATCAACTGACGAGTTGGGGCGAATTGATTTAATCAGTGACGCTAGGCTTGCGACCTGTGGCGACGCAAACGAGGTGCCGTACAGCGCGCCGGAGTATAAGGTCGATTGATTAGTTGCGGTCCATGTTGGCGAGACGATCGTTCCCGAACCTGGTGCGACGACGTCTAGGGCTGGCCCATAACTACTAAAACTAGCCCGTTGGTCACTGTTGGTTGTTGCGCCGACGGCGATCACATGATCGTTGAGCGCGGGGTAACTGATTGATCCTGCGGGGCTGCCCTGGCATCCCGACTCGTTACCTGTGCCGCAATTGCCTGCTGCTGCGATGACGACAACGCCGTTTTGATAGGCGTAATCTGTCGCGGCTTTTAATGCTGGATCAAAAATACTACCGCCAAGGCTAAGATTAATAACATCGACTTGACTGTCAGTGGCATAATAGATGGCCGCTGCAACGTCGCTAGTATAGCCGGGTCCATCATCGCTCAATACCTGCAGTGGCATAATCTTCGTATTCCAGTTGATTGTCGTGATGCCCGTTGCGTTATTTCCGCCAGCGCCCACTAGCCCTGCTACTTCTGTTCCATGAGCGACGCCCGCTCCGTTAGGATTTGTTTGTCCGGTCATTGGATTATTACTGCCTGCCGAAAAGTTCCAGCCGCGCCAGTCATCGATGTATCCATTACTGTCGTCGTCACAGTTATTTGCATTTCTATTCTGTACGCTACCAGTCCAGCAGGGGTCGCCGCTTTGCGTCACACCGGTCTCTTCAGAATTCACGGCCCAATTATCGCGTAGATCCTCGTGGTTTAGTGCAAACCCCGTATCGATAACCGCTACGACTGTTTCACTGTTGCCAGTTGCAATATTCCATGCGGCCGGTGCGTTTACTTTTTGTATGGCCCAGTTAGCTGCATAGCCGGGGTCATTAGCGGTTAATAGAGGGTAGTATGTGTATTCCTCTTTGACGGACTGGCGAATTTCTTCGTGCTTTGGTGCACTTGCCGTTTTGTCGGAGCTGGTAGCAGGAGTGTCAGCCTGAGGAATAGCGATCGTTGGCTGCTTTTCGCCTGGTGCGTCAGCCTGCTTTCTCGCCTCTTCGGTCATGGTTGGACGTGATGTTGTATTGGTCTCTGGTTCGTAAACGACGACGGGGGTCTGGTTTGGGTCATCGCCAAGTGATACTGGACCAATCTGGCTGTAGCGTAACCATCCTACGAAAACCGCTATGATAATAGCAAAGCTGAATGTGGCGATAAGGATGATATTTTTTTGTTTCATGTTGTGTGCGTGTTGGTGATGTACTGTCTAAAATATAGCACAAACGGAATGAAAATACTGCATCATGGGATGCGCGGCCAGGGTAGGTCGTTACTTGGATTTCTTTGTGGCTTTTGTTGATCGGTTGTGCGTGATGATCAAGAATGTATACACCGCAAGGCTAATAACGGTCGCGGTAATCGTCGGAAGACCGATTGCGTGTAATGCGGCAAAGTCGCTTGCCGACAGTGCCCAAACACCAATACTAAAGATCATTGTGGTGATCCAAATAATCATCGCTCCGATAAGTGCGTAGATGGCGGCGGTAAACAGTCGGCTTAGTCGGCCGCTGATTTTTGGCGTAGCGAGGTAGGCCACTAGGAAGAATGCGACGGGTAATATAACCGGCGTGATAAGTTGTGGGTGAATAAGTAAGCTGACGATGTCACCACGATTAATATACTGTGAAACAAGGCCGTAAAGATTGAAGACGATGCCGACGATAAAGGCTGATCCTATTAATGTAAGAGTGGTGATCTGCAGGCGTCGTACATGGTTAACTGTATTATCGCGACGGCCCAAAATTAACAGTAGGGCTGCAAATACACAAAATGCGACAGCCATAGACACTGCAGGCGCCCATGCCATATTGACGAGACTACTAGAGATATTTTGATAGCGTGATAACTGCCACTCGACCGTCGACACTAATTGATAAATGCTGATTCCAGCAAGTGCTAGTAGAATCGAATTGAATAGATGATCAAACCGCGTCGTGCTCTTCTTATATATAAAGAAGCTAGCTGCCAGTAATATGATAGGCATCAAAATCTGGCCCACCGCCATAATCGAGAAATGGCTAAAACGCATTCCACTTGGGTATACGCGAAGCATCAAGCTAATCCAGTAGAGTGCATTTATCACGAGCGTAATACCCGCTGCTGTTATAAAGGTTAATTGAATGTTTTTGGGCAGAGCGCTAAGTGCTTTTTTTGTTTTTTGCATAGTAATCCTATATTGTTTATGGCTTGATTATCAGCTGTTGTGGTTAAAATGTCTAGTGTTTTATCTATCTTTTTATTTTAGAATGCGACCGCGCATATCTGATGGTGAATATTTGAAAAAGCATAATTTCACTATTGACAAACATATGCATTTTACCCATTATGTGTATAACCAACTATGAGGAGAGTACGATGGCGGCACATAGAATGGAATTTTCAGTACAGTCCGAAATATCAACCAACTATGAGGCAGAGCAGGAGGTGAGTCCGAGTTTGCAGCGGCAACTGGGGCGTGCAACGTTCGAGGGGTTGCATCTTGCGAATCCCGTAGAGACTCATCCGTATACAGACCTAGAACTAAAGTTAAATCATTCGATTGTCGGACAGCCTGACGCGGTGCGGTGCACGGTCAATGCTCTAAATCGCGACGAACTGCGCAATCCTAATCGCCCGCGCGCAATCATGCTATATCTTGGGCCAACTGGGGTTGGCAAAACGCAAACAGCTCGCGAGTTATCGCGTCATCTACATCCGGATGACGACAACGCCTATCTTCGAATCGATTGCTCAATGTTTGCCCAGCCACATACGGTCGCGTCATTGACTGGGGCGCCTCCGGGATATGTCGGTCGCGAACAGAAGCCGCTTTTTGATCCAGAAATTATCGAAAAGGATAAAAGCGTCGTCGTTTTTGACGAGGCGGAAAAGGGATCGGGGCAGCTACATGATTTGATGTTGCAAATTATGGAAGAAGGAGAAGTGACGCTCAACACAACAGGTGAAAAAGTATCATTTAGGGATTCGATTATTATTATCACGACAAACCTTGGGTCGACGGAGATGATGCGATTGCTCGATACTCGTCCGACGGGCTTTCAGGCTGTCGCGGTAGAAACTGCGCGGGCTACGAAGCAGCATATCGGTAAGGCGACGGACGCGGCATTGAAACAAAGCTTTAGGCCTGAATTTTTGAACAGGATTGACCAGCGCGTCGTGTTCAATCCGCTTGATGACAATCATCTGACGCAGGTGCTGGATAACTATGTCGAGGCGGCAAACGAACGCTACAAGCGAGCGGGTGTGCTATTGCAGATGACTCCAGAACTAAAAGAACGAATCGTTACAAGCACCGAGGACCGTCATCAATTTGGCGCTCGACCTATCCTGCGAGCATACGAGCGCATGGTAGAAAGTAATTTGTCACAGCACATCAATACTGGCTCTATCCCCAGAGGTAGTAACGTGTATGCAGCGCTGTCCGATGAATCTGATGCCAGCCATGAGTATGGTGAGGATGTAAATTTCTATTTTCAGCGCAATCCAATTTTGGCTCCAAAACCAAAAACGAAGGAAGTCGTCGTTGTCGTATCAGAGGCTATGTCTGAAGACGAATCCCAAGTAGCGTAAGGGACTAGCGGGTCGTCGACGATCCCAATGTTAACGTTTAAAGACAAGAAAAAATCCGCCCAAACGGACGGATCTTTTCTTGGTCGGGGTGAAAGGACTCGAACCTTCGACCTCACGGTCCCAAACCGCGCGCGCTACCAACTGCGCCACACCCCGATAGGTGTTACCTGAGTGATTATACCGTAATTTTCTTGTAAATTCTAGTAGCTTCTCTTCGGTGGCTTTTTCGGGCCAAAGAGGATAGGATGGAATATATGAGTCTTCGTTTTTTTGCTCGGTTTTCTTTACTAAGGAAGGTAGCTATTTTGGAGCGATATTTTGTCGTTGTCGTGTTTTTTGCGGCAATCACAACCATGGTCATCAGCATGACTATCGGCCTAAGTCAAAGTATCTGGTTTGACGAAGGGTATTCGATTAGTGTAGCGCAGCAACCTATCGGTGAGCTGATTGCATTAACGACTGTCGATGCGCATCCACCGCTGTATTATTTATTGCTGAAAGCCTGGATGGCGATATTTGGGACTGGTGAATTTGCGCTGCGATTTAGTAGTGTACTGTGCGGTGGATTGTCACTTGTTGCACTGTCGTGGCTGCTTAAGGATTTGTTCAATAGACGTATCGCCCTGTTGGCGCTACCGTTTGTAGCATTTGCGCCGTTTCTTTTGCGATACAACTATGAGATACGCATGTATTCATTCGTGATGCTTATAGGTGTAGTCGCAACCTGGGTGATGGTGCGTGCTTGGCAAACACGGCAAGCTAGGTGGTGGATTATATACGGCGCCTTAGTGGCGATTGGTATGTATACATTATATATGTCGGTCGTGTTTTGGCTGGCGCATGTCGTGTGGTTGACGATCATGGCATATCAGTCAAAGCGGAATGTAGTAAAGCAACCATTTTGGCTGTCTTATGCGGGTGCTGTTATAGTATTTCTTCCATGGATACCGACGGTACTTTCGCAGCTATCTAGTTCAGCGCTGCCGCCATTTATGAGCACGATAACACTATATGAGTTGACGAATATATTAGGGCTATTGATGGCCTATTCGGCGGGCTGGCAAATTGGACCCTGGCTGACTGTATTATTGGTGCTGTTTTTATCGATGTTTGCCTATGTATTCGCAAATGTATGGAGGCGGGCGGTAAAGCGAGAGCGTCAAGCGCTTCTCCTTCTTATTTCGTGTTTTGTTGTCGGCATACTTTTCTATGCGCTTATATCATTACCGCCAAACCCTCCGCGATTTATGGATCGCTACATCGTTCATATTTCTATTTTTTGGTATGCACTGCTTGGCGTGGTGATCGCCTATGGTTGGCGGCTAAAAAACAAAGTGCCGGTATATTTATTGTCGATAGCAACTGCGATTTTAATTGCAAGCGGAGTTGTTACACAGGCGCAGATAGGCAATTATAATTTTCAACGGACACAGCTGCTGCAGGCGCAAGTGATGCGGCAAGAGATTGGCTGTGAAGATACGACGTTTGTTACGGCGGGGCCATACGGATACATCGATCTAAAGTATAATTTTGCTGGATGCGAAATGCGTTATTACTACCCTTGGGACGTCACGCTAACGGGGGGTTTTGCTCCGGTAAATGATAGTGTCGATCGTATTAATACGACGCAAAATGTTATTACATCTCGATTGGTGTATATCTATTATGATGACAGCGACGTTGTATTGACCCCCGATGATCGTTTTCGACAAGTTGCGCGTCGTGATTATGATAAGACGCATGTCGTTATCTACGAGCGATAGAAATTATTTATTTTTGTAGTAGAAAAGCGACAATGGTGGATAGCCAGGTGTGGGCTGATTAACGTCAAGTCTTTGGCGTATCGGAACATCGAATGCATCAGCGCTACGTTTCGGGTAATATACAGCAAGGTCGATGACGTACCAGATGGTAGCTAACATCGCTAGGATTATGATTGCAACCTGAAGAGCTCGCTTTGTGTGCTGTAATATCTGCAACCAGCCAATTGTTATGAGTATGACAAAGAACGGCCACGCTGCAGTCGCCCGTAGCGAATGGGGTTGTCCTTCAATCGTCAGCGCCGATCCTAGGATGCTGAGGAGGATGCCGATAATAGATAAGAGTACGAGATTGCTTTTTGTGGTGTGATCCCAGCGCCGCGTCCTAACGAAATGCCTCATTCGCATGACGCCGAAGTAGATAAGTGCGCAAATGGCGGGTAAGCTAGCTAGTCCAAGCATGCCTTGCGGTCCAGTGGCGTGCCGTAAATTTGTGTCGCCAGCAACGAATAGGAATCCCGGGTTAAGGATAAGGACGAAGTTACGCCCCATCTCCCACAATCCTTCCAGTATCCCGTTATCGTGAAAGACGCTTAGCTTGCTAGAGCGTTCGAGCGCCTCTGGCTGGAGCATAAACTGCAACAAAGGTAAGCACAATAGTGCAAAAGCGGGGATGAGCATGACGACCCATTTCAGTGCTATTTTTCTTTTGTAAAGCAACGTGCCGTATGCGCCTGCGAGCATGAGCGGAGCGGTAATTCTGCAGGGTGGGTAAAGATACGCTAGGCCAATCAGGCACAGGCCAGTTAGGGCCGCGCTGATTAGTCGATGTTTTGCGGATGGGCCATTAAATGCGATAGTTACTGTATAAAAAGCGGCTGCAATAAAGAGAGGGACGATTGCCGTATCCCAGGCAATGCTGCTCTGGACCCAGCCCCACGGTAAAATTAGTGCGATGAGTCCGCCAATTAACGCCGCTTTAGCGCCGAGCCATCGTCGCATCCCAAGCGCTAATAACGCCGCTGTTGCAACAGTAGACGTAAGCGAAAAGGCGCGTAATGCATATTCTGATACGCCAAATATGTGAGCCCAAGCGGTTAAGGGGTATAAATAAATCGGCGTCGTGTACCCCCCGCCTAGCGATGCTGAGAATAGCGGCCAGCTTTCACCATGTGCGTTCGTGCCGTGAGTAAGCATCGAGATGACATGAGCGCCAGTTGCTGCCTCGTCAAGATAAAATCCCGGCGGCGTTATGTGTAAAAGTGTGAATCGTAGAATGATGACAGCGATAATCAGCGATGATAGCAGCCAATGGCGGCGGAAAAATTGCATCATTTTGTCAACAGATATCATACGTCCACTATATCAGGTTATCGGGGGATGTATCGTCGTACCCATGGCAATTTTAATAGCAGTAATGTGCCTAGAATCGCAATGACGCCAAGAAGCGTGTTGATGGCTATGGACGGACTTGCGGGAATTGTATAGGTAATCAGGAGGATAAATACGCCATGAATAATGTAGGTTGTAAGTGAATGGGTGCCAAACGGCATCAGAAGCCAGTCGAATCGCCGCTGTAAAAACGGCTCGATTTTATTAAACAATAAAACAAACCCACAAAATATAAAAAGGGAAACGCCTATAGCGCCAAGTTGCAGATGGTCTTTGCTGAAATAGTCATTGATCGCAGTATTCATTTCTGTAGCAGGAAGAGCAAACTTTACAAGAATGCTGCTGGTTAGTAGAACGACGGTCAGGAGGCCGATTGCTATTGTCGCTATTCTTCGACGACGTGCATGTTCGAGCCACCAAGTGCGGATCGGTTCTAGGTAAAATCCTGCAACTGCTGGCAAGAAGAATAGCGGCTGCCACTGGAGCCATTTAATTTGGGCTACGTCTCCGATAAGGAATCCTGCAATCGAAATAACAGCAAGCAGCCATGCTAAACGTTGACGAAGTAGCCATATTGCCGCCGGTGTAATTGCAAGGAAAATGGCGTAAAGGTAAAGGAAGTTAACCCATACGTAAGAGAATTGCATCGTGATTGTCTGCCAGACAAGTGTTGTCCAGTCGCCAGCCGCGATAGGAACGTGCGGCAGAAGCGCAACAGTCGGCATTAGCCAGGTAAAGCCAGTGTACGCAAGTGTTCCGATGATGAGCCATAGATAGAGCAGTGCCGCGCGTTTCCATAGTTTTTCGGTGATGACCTTGAGCGGTAATTTTAAGCCCTTATATCCGCGGATGTAGCCGATCATTAAACCTGATACAATAACAAATCCATCGGCAGCGTTGAACCATAACGAACCTTGACCTGTAATTAGCGCGAGCAGACTTGGCCAGCGGTAAAGGTGATCAATGATGATAACGAGGATAAAATAGCCTCGAAGGTAATCAAGCGCGGTGAGGCGTCCCGGCTGCTTTTCTTTATTCATACTATGATTAAGTATACATGAGTTTATCCGGATGATGGCGTAGCGTATAATAAGGGCTATATGACAATGCAACAACCACCCTATCCAGCACCGGAATTTAGTTTAAAGGATGCCAGCGGTGCAATCCATCAATTG
>CAMPJF010000011.1 GCA_946886725.1 uncultured Candidatus Saccharibacteria bacterium
ATGTTGGCAATCCACCTTTCTCCTGCTATAGTATACTAGTAATGAGTACATCTCAAAAAGATGGTGACAAACTGCCTACGCCGCCGGATGCATCGACGGTCATTTTATTGCTAACGACCATCGGCGATACGACATGGCGCATGTTTGTACCAACGATTGGATTGACCGTCCTAGGGTTGCTGGCTGATAAATGGCTGCATACGACACCATGGATTATGATCGTAGGAATTATCGCCGGGGCTTACCTGGCATACGTATTAGTAAAACGACAAATCAAGAGAGTTAAAGAATAGAATATATGAATCACTTCGCCGCTATGGATATACATATTAGTCTCGCAGCCGAGAAGCTTTTTAGTATCGGTGGCTTTTATGTAACTAACGCGGTCCTGATGGGCGTTATGGGGCTGGTATTATTTCTTGGCATCTTTATTTACGTTGCTCAGATGGTTAAGAAAGGCCGCTACAATCGTTTTATCGGATTGGTTCAATGGGCGTTCGAAGGTATGCTGGGCGCGATTGATACAGTTATTCCTGATAAGGTGATCGCGCGCAAGATTGCCCCACTTGCATTAACTGTCTTCTTCTTTGTCTTGATTTCGTATTGGATTAGTATTATTCCTGGTGTCGGATCGATTACCTATAACGGCGTTCCTATTTTCCGAAGTATTGCTGCTGATCTTAACTTTACGTTTGCGATTGCAATCATCGTCATGGTGATGGTGCAAATATATGCAATTTCGCGCCATGGTTTTTTTGGAAATATCGGCCGCTATATTCGTAATCCGCTCAAAGATCCGATTGGTGCATTCGAAGGATTTTTGGAGCTTATCGGTGAGGTGTCTCGTGGATCAGCCCTATCGCTGCGTCTGTTTGGTAACGCGTTTGCCGGTGAAATCCTACTACTGATCATCGCCGCATTGACGAGCTTTATGGCGTCAATCACGCTTCCGTTCTTTATGGCGTTCGAGTTGTTTATCGGTTTCATTCAGGCGTACGTGTTCTATGTATTGACTTTGATTTTTACTGCGCTTGCAATCGATATCCACGGCGGCCACCAGGCACATCCCGAACATTCACACCATCCCGACCATTCACCTTCTGCTGACAAACGAAAAACCGTCGCTGCAAGAGAATGATATAATCGAAAATAATTAAAGGAGATACATATAATGGAAGAATTAGCATTTGGACTTACCTACGCCCTACCTGCACTTGGTGCGGCTCTTGGTGTTGGTTTTATTGGTGCAGGCGCACTAAACGCGCTTGGTCGTAACCCAGAAAAACTAAGCGACATTCGTACCTTGATGATTACCGCTATCGTCTTCTCAGACTCACTGGCGATCATCGGTATCGTTGTTGCGATTATCGCGAAATTCATTTAAGGTTTTAGGCTCGAATGAATATACTTACACAACTTGCTACGACTGAACCAGCTTCTGGCGGTGTGTTAGGTGCGCTCGGCATTGATCCAGCGATGTTGCTATTTCAAGCAATTGCGTTTCTGATTTTGGTATGGGTGCTCGGTAAATACGTTTATCCTACGTTAATCAAGGTTGTTGATGACCGCCAGGCAAAGATCGAGGCGAGTACTGCCGCTGCGACCGAAGCCGAAAAGAAAGCGGTTCAAGCAAAAGATGACGTCGAAAAACTGATGAAGCAGGCTCGCAAAGAAGCAGCTGAAATCGTTACGACGGCAAAAGAAGAAGCTGCTGCTGCGCTTGAAAAGGCCGAGACAAAGTCAAAGCTTCGCGCCGAGCAAATCGTTGCTGATGCGCATGCCCAGATTGATAAAGATATCATCGCGGCAAAAAAAGCTCTACATAACGAAACACTAGAACTAGTCGCTCTAGCGACCGAAAAAGTAATTGGCAAGACAGTCAACGCGAAAGTTGATGAAGCAGTCGTTTCGGCTGCTGTCAAAGGGGTGAAATAACACATGCCCGCTCGCTTGTCTCGTCGTAAAATGGCTGCATATGTTGCAGATAAACTTGTTGCCGGTGATTTGGTGAATGAAGCACTTCGCGAAGTTGCGGCGTATTTACAGGACAGTGGACGAACGCGCGAGCAAGAACTATTGGTGCGTGATATCGAAGAAGCGATGGCTGATCGCGGTATCGTTGTCGCTGATGTCGCGAGCGCTCATCCGATCGATGCTTCAGTTGAGGCAAAAATCAAAGCGATGATCGGTGCAAAAACGCTTCAGGTGCGCCAGTCGGTCGACGAGTCGTTACTGGGCGGTATCCGACTGGATGTCCCTGGCAAACGCTTCGACGGTACGATTCGTCATAAACTAAATGCCCTTAAGGCAAAACAACTTTAAACAAAGGGGAAAGAATGGCAGAGATTGCAATAACAGAACTATCCCAAGAACTGCGCGCCGCAATCGCGGGATTAGAAACATCTGAAAATCTTGATAACGTCGGTATCGTCACAAAAATCGGTGACGGTGTCGCTTGGGTGCACGGCCTACGTTCAGCAGGCTTTTCAGAAATGCTTGAAATTGAAACTAAAGATGGTGTCGTCGAAGCGTTCGCGCTTAACCTAATGGAAGACGAAATCGGTGCGGTACTGCTTGGCTCGGACGCATCTGTATCGGCAGGCAATACAGTTCGCCTGAAAGGTACGGTACTCGAGGTGCCAGTTGGTCCAGAGCTACTGGGCCGCGTCGTTGATCCGCTTGGACGCCCCCTTGATGGCGCTGGTCCGATTAAGACCAAGGCTACTGGCCTTGTTGAGCGTGAAGCGATTGGTGTGATGGGGCGAAAATCGGTCCACGAACCGTTGATGACTGGTATTATGGCGATTGATTCGATGTTCCCTATCGGTCGTGGTCAGCGTGAGCTTATTATTGGCGACCGCCAGACCGGTAAGACAGCAATCGCAATTGATACGATGATTAACCAGGCCAAGCAAAAAACTGGTGTCGTTAACGTCTACGTTGCGATCGGACAAAAACTTTCAAAGATCGCCCGTCTTGTAGATCGTCTCAAGCAAGAAGGCGTGATGGATCAAACCATCATCGTCGCGACTGGTCCTAGTGACCCTGCGTCAATGCTGTATTTAGCTCCATACGCCGCAACCGCCATGGGTGAGTATTTCCGCGATAACAAACAGCATGCATTGATGATCTACGACGATTTAACGAAGCACGCTGTTGCCTACCGCCAGATGTCACTACTTCTTCGACGCCCACCAGGACGCGAAGCGTTTCCGGGTGACGTATTCTACCTGCACTCTCGCCTTTTGGAGCGTTCAGCAAAGTTGTCCGATGACCTAGGTGCTGGTAGTTTGACTGCCCTGCCGATCATTGAAACGCAGGCTGGTGACATTAGCGCCTATATCCCAACAAATGTTATTTCAATTACTGACGGTCAGATTTTCATGGAGACCGACTTGTTTTATCAAGGTATTCGCCCGGCTATCTCAGCAGGTCTTTCGGTCAGTCGTGTCGGCGGTGCCGCGCAAACAAAGGCTGTCAAATCTGTTAGTGGCCACTTAAAACTCGGTCTTTCACAATTCCGTGAGCTTGCGAGCTTTGCGCAGTTTGGCAGTGACCTTGATGAAGAAACAAAATCACAGATCGAGCGCGGCCAGCGCTTGACTGAACTGCTAAAGCAGGTTCAATATCAGCCAATGAGTGTTTGGGAGCAAGTTGCCAGCATGTACGCTGTTACAAATGGCCTGTTTGATAAAGTGTCTGTTTCGAAGATTAAAGATGCGCAAATCGCATACCTAACGCGCCTATGGACAGAGCACAAAGATGACATGCGAACGCTCGACAAGGGTGATAAGCCATCAGATGACACGCTGAAGATGCTTCACAAAACTGCGGTCTCAGTCGCTAAAGGGTTCGAGGAATAATACATGGCTTCGACGCAGCAACTTAAATCACGTATTCGCTCGGTAAAAAGTACCAAGCAAATTACGAAGGCGATGCAGATGGTTGCGGCTAGTAAAATGCGACGTGCGCAGGATTCGGTTAAGGCGTCAGAAGAATACACGGATACTGCGAACGAATTGCTCACCTTCTTTGCAAGTCAAGGCGTGACAAATGACCACCCGTTTTTTCAGGAGCGTACGGTCAAATCGCGGCTGCTGATCGTCATTGCTGGCGACAAAGGTCTTGCGGGCGCGTATAACAGCAATGTCGCCAAAGCCTATATCAACGAGCTTCGAAAAGATAAGCAATCGAACATTCACACAAAGTCAATCGCTGTCGGTCGCAAAGCATCGCAATATGCAGTTCGCCTGAATCATACAGATATCTTGGGCGTCTACGAGAACCTGCCCGATCGACCGAACACTTCAGAATTGCAGTCTATTTTAGATACGGCAATTGCCAAGTTTGAAAGCGGCATTGTGGACGCGGTGGATGTTATTTATACGAAGTTTATCAGTGGTATGAATCAGGAAGTTACCGTCAAGCGTATTTTGCCCGCCGGTTTTGAAGAGACGGAAGTTTCCGATGATGTCGTCAATGCAATCTACGAGCCAAGCGCCGAGGAAGTATTACGTGGCGTGTCGTATCGTTTGGTTCTTTCGCAGATATTCCAGGCGGTACTTGACGCTAGGGCAAGCGAACATAGTATGCGTATGATGGCGATGAAGAACGCTACGGATAATGCTGCGGAACTGGCTGACGACTTGACGCTCGAAATGAACAAAGCCCGTCAAGGTGCGATTACCCAAGAATTAGCAGAAATATCAGGCGGCGTGGAAGCGCTTAGTGAGTAATAAGGAGAATATGATGAATAAAGAGCAATCAGTCGGCCGCATCATCCAAGTCGTTGGTGTTGTTGTTGACGTTGAATTTAATGACAAGAATCTGCCGAGCATGTACGATGCGCTGCAGATTACTCGTGACAAACAAGTAATTACCCTAGAGGTTGCCCAGCACCTCGACGAACGAACCGTTCGTACGATCGCAATGTCGAGTACGGATGGCCTTCGTCGCGGCGAAGAAGTCGTTGCGACTGGCGCACCGATTAGCGTCCCAGTTGGCGCTGATACGCAGGGTCGCATGTTTAACGTTGTCGGTGATCCTATCGACGGCAAGCCTGCGCCGAAAGGCAAACGCGCTTCGATTCACCGTGAGCCGCCTACACTTGCAGAACAGGCGAACAAAACCGAAATCCTTGAAACGGGCATTAAGGTTATTGACCTTATTGCTCCACTGACCAAGGGTGGTAAGGCTGGTCTCTTCGCTGGTGCTGGCGTCGGTAAGACCGTCTTGATTCAAGAGTTGATCAATAATATCGCCAAGTTCCATAGCGGCAACAGTGTATTCGCTGGTGTCGGTGAGCGTACGCGTGAGGGTAATGATTTATACCACGAAATGGAAGACGCTGGTGTCCTCGGCAAGACGAGTCTTGTCTTTGGCCAGATGAACGAGCCGCCTGGAGCGCGTCTGCGCGTTGCGCTTTCAGGGCTTGCAATGGCCGAGTCATTCCGTGACGAAGGCAAAGACGTCCTGCTATTTATCGACAACATCTTCCGCTATACGCAGGCTGGTGCTGAGGTATCTGCCCTGCTTGGCCGCTTGCCATCAGCCGTTGGCTATCAACCAAACTTGCAACAGGAAATGGGCGCATTGCAGGAACGTATTACTTCGACAAAAAAAGGCTCAATTACGTCCGTACAGGCCGTCTATGTCCCTGCCGATGACCTTACCGACCCAGCGCCGGCAACAACGTTCGCTCACCTTGATGCGACGATCGTTATGAACCGTGCGTTGACTGAGATTGGTATCTACCCTGCCGTTGATGTTTTGGACAGTAGTTCAAACAGTCTGGATCCAGAAGTTGTCGGTGAAGAGCACTACAATGTCGCCCGTGAAGTGCAGCGCGTCTTGCAGCAGTACAAAGAGCTGCAGGATATCATCGCGATTCTTGGTATGGAAGAATTGTCAGATGATCAAAAGCAGACCGTCAACCGCGCCCGCCGGTTGCAACGATTCTTCGCACAGCCGTTCTTTGTGGCTGAGCAGTTTACCGGTGCGCCAGGCGCATACATCAAGCTTGAGGACACGATTCGTGATGCCAAAGATATCCTTGCTGGTAAATACGATGACAAGCCTGAAAGCTGGTTCTATATGGCCGCTGGCAGTCTTGCTGATAAAAAAGACTAATTTGCGTCACATAAACAGCCCTGCTTTTCTGGCAGGGCTGTTTTTATTGCGCCCACTCGCCAGCAGCGAGTTTTTTTGGTACTATAATAGATATGAATCTAGAACTAATTACGCTTGTTGGTAAAAAATTCGACCAAGAAGTTTACGAAGTGATCCTTCCGACGGCCGATGGCGAAATTGCGGTCTTTCCTGGACACGAACCGCTCGTCAGCGTTGCCGTGCCGGGCGCTATCGCTATCAGGACAAATAAAAACGATGATGACAGCAAGCTTGATTATTATGCTATCAGTGGTGGTGTGATTGAAATTTCTCAAAAATACGTTCGCGTTCTCGTTGACGAAGCAACCGAGGATGGCGATATCGTCGAGGCAGAAACGAAGGCTGCGCTTGAGCGAGCGATCCACATGCGTGATACCGCCAAAAACCAAGTTGAGCTTGAAAAAGCACATGAGCTTGTTGATCGTCACACAGTACGACTGAAGGTCGCCGGTCTTCGTCGCCGACATCGTCGTTAAGGCATTGCCAAACGCATATTTTACAATGTTTTTTAACTCGTAAGATCTAAAATCGGAGTAGAATAGACAGAGTATTTTACGTAACGCACATAATTTTAGGATCCCTATGAGAGAGAATGACATGGCTATTATTGATGACCAAGAAATCGCACGAACCGTAACCGTACTAGATGCTGACGTGTTGGGGTATGGTAATCCAGAATCGGTCATCAGCTACATTAAACAGATGGAAAACGGCGAGCTAACCGAAGAGATTGCCAGCTATGCAGTCGAGCTTATTGAGCGCGGCGAATGTATGACCAACATCACCGAAGAAGATGATGGCTGCATTGACGGCCGCCCTGCTATTGAGATTTTGTTTTTAAATGAAGATGGTGAATTTGTCACGCAGCTGATCGTGGATGCTAGTAATCACGAGCGATCAAAGGTTGCTGGTGGTGGCTACATGACAACCCTTGCGATGAAACAGGCGCTCGATGTTCCAGCGCAAAATGTTGATGTTGATCTTGCTGATGTGGCAACCGTATTAACGCGGGCAGGTTTATATTGTGGTGCGCATACCGGTGAGCACGGACATGGCGATGCGACAGACTGTGGAGCAAATGATAAATTCCGTATTATTTTGAAGAACAATAGTAATTACCATGAGCAAATCGCAATCACCACATCAGCGCTACTTGCTGCCGCGGGTATTGAATATGACGAGATGATTGCCAAGCAGGTCGACGCAAATTGGGCTGCCGTAGAAAAAGCCGATACCTACTTTGAGGGCAGTACTGGCGCAACTCGCTTCACCGTTATAGAAAAGGCCCTCATGGATGCGCAGGAGGCTAAGGGTACCTACACTAAACCAGTCGCTGTCAGTAAGCATTTGAGTGGTGATCACAAGGAAGATTTTATCGTCATCAATTATATCGAAGGCAAAACGTTCTCACAGCGTTTGTTTGCTGAAAAGATGCGAGCGAAATTTCCAGACGTGCCAGAAGAAAAGCTGGCGCAAGCGTTCGTTGTCGATGTGCCTCGTATCGTCAAGTTAGCGCAAGCCTTTACTGGTGAACGAGAGGATGCTGAGCGGGACTTTCAGGTCGCACTATATGCTGGTGTGATGTATCAGGTTGCTACTGCGGCAACATTGACAGACGGCAGTCTGCGTAATTTTATCGTTAACGAATAGTTTGCCGTTATCTTTTCGTTCATAATTGTTGTGTGATGTCGGTGAAGTATTTGCTTGCAAAAAGTTACACTACATCAAAATACGATGCGATACACATCAAGCTTGTGGTGTGTATGAATCGGCGTTACTATAGATAGGTTGTTATGTTAGAAATCGAATCAGTCTTATCATTATTCTCACTATTAGCTCTTTCGTCCGGAGTATATTTTGCGGCCAAGCGCTTGAAGGTCCCTTATACTGTTTTACTGGTTTTAGTAGGGTTGTTAATTGTACCCATCGTCCACATACCAATATTAAAAGACGTTTTTGGCTTTTTGGGCGAACTTACTTTGACACCAGAGTTGTTGTTCTTTATATTCCTGCCAATCTTGATATTTGAATCCGCATTCAATATGAATATCCGGCGTATGGTTGATAATATGTGGTCCATATCACTGCTCGCGATTGTTGGACTATTGCTGTCAACGTTTGCGATTGCAGCGTTACTATTCTTTCTGCTGCCTTTCGTCGGTATTCCGATTCCTTTTATTATCGCGCTATTATTTGGGGCAATTATTTCCTCGACCGATCCGGTCGCCGTACTTGCATTGTTCAAGGAATTCGGCGCGCCAAAACGCCTAACGATGATTTTTGAGGGTGAGAGTCTATTTAATGACGGAACCGCCGTAGCGCTGTTTTTGGTGATTCTTGCGATTATCGAACAGGGCTTTAACGGATCAAGTACGATCGTTGAAGGAATACTAATGTTTGGCGGCATGGTTATATTTGGTATTATTTTCGGCTTGTTGATGGCAATGATATTCTCACGAGCACTGCGCTTTACGAGGTCGAATGAGTTCGTTACTGTAACCCTGCTGCTTATATCTGCACATATCGTCTTTATTGTCAGTGAAATTATAAACGAGAAAGGTTTGTTCGGACTTGATATTCATATTTCATCGATTATTGCGACGACGATTGCGGCACTGTTTTTGGGTAATTACTCTCGGCACACATTGCGCCCTAAAACCGACGAATATCTAGGTAAAGTGACTGAACATATCGCATTCATGGCGAACTCGCTGGTGTTTATTCTGGCCGGTCTGCTGTTCGCTTCGTCAAAGATCGACGTCCTGACATTAATTTTACCGATACTGCTCACGATCATCGTCGTGGCATTTGTCCGGGCAATATCAGTCTTTGCTGTGATATTACCGCTTAACGCTATGAAGCTCGAAGAGACAATCCCTCGTTCGTGGCAATTGCTACTTGCGTGGGGTAGCTTGCGTGGTGCATTGGCGATCATTATCGTATTGTTAATACCCGAATCGACAACTGTGCCAGGATGGGCGCTAGAGTATTCCGTTCGAGATTTCTTATTGGCGCTAACGGTCGGCTGTATATTAGCGACACTATTCGTAAAAGCACCGCTAATTAATTCGATCGTGCGTAAACTAAAGATAAATCAGCCCGAGCCAATCAACGAGGCATATGAGGCGGACTTGGGCGTTTATTATTTGTTGACGGCTGAATCACGATTTGATACACACAAGACGCGCGGGTTTGTTCGCGACAGTGAGTATGTCGATCTGAAGAAGGAAATGAAAACAAAGATGGATAAAGCATTTATGCTCCGCGAGCAGCTGACGCAGCGCTACGGCAAGAAGTTATTCGAACAATCGTTGCATATGATGGCTATGCAAGTTGAAGAGTTTACTTTAAAACAGTTGTATGCCAACGATGAAGTATCGGAGCGGACGTTCCGCAAGATTAAAGGCAAGCTAAATCTTCAAAAAGAGAAGATTGAATATGCTCAGCATGATGCGATCGACCCATCAAAATATATCGATCGCAAGGATGTGTTCGATCGAATGGCTAATGCTATGCAGATGATCTCGATACGTAAGCGTGACGGAAAACTCCATCCTGAGGAGAAGTTGCAGTACTATCGTGCGCAAATGATCATTGCACGCAAGGTAACAAAAGTGCTAACCGACATGCAGCATGAACATTCACAGCCTGTTTTTATCCCACAAGTGTTCGATAAGGTCGTGCAGCAGTATGAGACCTATCGTATGCAGTGCTCTGATCGCGTCGACGCACTGTTAGCCGCGCATAACGACGAGTTGTCACCATATCTCGCAAAGCTTGCATCGCGGGCGCTAAACGCCTCTGGAGTTCGTGCGCTGGATTATTTGAATGGTCGAGGACTACTGAACGAAGATGTTGAGCATAATATCGAACACAAATTCGGGCTCGAAACAAAATAATCCTGTTAATCTAGGCGTCGAGCAGATGTCGTACTTCGTCGGTCGTTTTGGTGTGCATTAACTTTTCGCGCAGTTCACTGGCGCCGTTGAATTCGCGGACGTAAATCTTAAAAAAACGTTTTAACGGGTCGAAGTTGCGCGGCCCTAGTTCACTCGAATATTTATCGTGCAGATCAAGCTGCATGCGCAGTAGGCCTAGTAACTCTTCCCTGCTGTGGGTTTGCTTTCCTGATTCAAACGCATAGGGATTAGCAAAGATACCACGACCAATCATTACGCCGTCGACACCGTACTGCGCGACCAGTTCTTCGCCGTGCTGTCGATCGCGAATATCGCCGTTGATGGTTAATAAGGTTTGAGGTGCGATTTCGTCGCGTAGCTTTTTGATTTCGGGTATCATTTCAAAATGTGCATCAACTTTGCTCATTTCTTTGCGAGTGCGCAGGTGGATTGTTAGGTTGACGATATCCTGCTGGAGAAGATGCGTCAGCCAACCGCGCCATTCGCTTGTGGCGCTATAGCCAAGACGGGTTTTGACGCTGACTGGTAGGCCACCTTCTTTTGCTGCCGCAATCAGCTGTGCGGCAAGATCGGGATTGCATATCAGCGCACTGCCCGACCCGCCTTTAACAACTGATTTGTCCGGGCATCCCATATTAATGTCGATGCCCTTATAACCCATTTCTGCTAGACCCTTCGCCATCTGGGCGAACTCTTCGGGTTTGTTGCCCCAAATTTGTGCAACCATTGGATGTTCGTCTGTTGTGAACGCCAGCCGTCCGCGCGTACTATGAATTCCCTTTTCGCTACAATAACTGCTGGCGTTGGTGAACTCTGTAAAGAAGATATCGGGACGAGCAGCAGCTGACACGACATGACGAAAGACGACGTCAGTCACTGCCTCCATGGGGGCAAGAATAAAAAACGGTCGTGGTAGGTCGGTCCAGAAGTTTGTCATCGTCGTCTATTAATCGAAGAATTCCTCGGGTGTTATTGATTGTTTAAAGCTGTCGTCGCGTCGCATATCAAGGTTGATAGTGCGTCCAGTAATCGCTGCGCCGATAATACGGACACGTTCTTGTTCTGGTGTTTCGTATTCAAGGTTATTGATAATTTCGTCGTCTGTTTGCTGTGATTTTAGTATTTCGGTCATGCCGTACTCCGTAGATGAATGTTTGATGTTACTATGATTATCTCATATTTTAGGCTTAAAATAAAGCACCCCCGCTTCATCGAACAGACAGTCCGGTGAAACGGGGGTACAGAATTAGTGCTAATACGCGGCGCGGTCCTAGTCGCTCGATCCTTCGAGCTGCCTGGCTGCGAAGTCGGCGTTCCTGACCTCTTGCAGGTTGCTGCCCTGGGCGACGAGAGCCGCTTCAGACTCAGTCCGCTTGGACGGCGGAACTTTGGCGGCTGCGACGTACTGCTCCAGTGTGTGCGACATAGCAATCACTCCTTGGTGATCGTAGTGCTTCTTGCTCGGGATTGAGAAAGAAGGTGGAAGGTCGGGTGAAATGGATCACTACAGTAGTACGAGATGCTCTCATCGTATAACCGCGTAATTAATTCCACCCGACCAGTCGGGACGACAGGATTTGAACCTGCGACCTCTTCGACTTTAATCAATCTGATCGTATCGAAGCTCTCTACCAAGCTGAGATTACATCCCGGCAGGTAAACGGAGCCCTGGTTTTTTGGTGAGATCCTGCGTATGGGGGATAGCAGAACGTCACGCCAGGGCTCCGCCCTCTCGCTCACAAGCGCTCGCCCTCTATCTGGGGGCGAGAACCGTGGTCTCAGACGGTCCTCGTAGAGGGGTCGTGGCGACAAGAAGCGAGAAGCTTTTACCGAAGGCATTTTACACTAATTCTGTTATAAAGTTACATAGCCGACAGCTACGAACTCAAACATTCACAGCGTAAACTACGATAGCTATAATAGCGTATTATTAGTATTGTGTCAATATTCTTCGAGAAGATCATTCTCGAAAGCAAGCATGCCTTTATAGTTCTGCTCGTAGGTGCTCGTGTCTGGAAGGTCGAGCGTGATTATTTTGCGCCACACTACTTTGATGAGCCGGCGGAATTGTTCGAGATCCTCGGACGTGCAGCTTGCTTCAAGGTGGAGAATCTCTCCGCCTGGTGTCGGCTCGACGAATTGGAGGCACCCTTTTTCGACAGTGTACTGGTTGTAGTCGCGTGAGTGTTCGACAAGTAATTTGTAAAACATCAACTGTTGACGGTATTTATGTAGCTTGATCTTCTCGTAATCGGTTTTACCTGTCCAGCTCGTGCTGGCCTTACCTGTTTTGTAATCGCTGACAATGATCGTTTTGTCTGCAGTTGAGATATCAACTAGATCGAGCGAGCCAGTTAAATGCGCATCTTCGATCATTACTTGTTGGCCGGCAAAATTTAATTCTACTTTTTGCGAAGGCGTGAATGTATCGTATTTCTCTGCTAGGAATAGCGTGAGCGTGTCGCTACCCTTTTGAAAGTAGGTAGCAAAGTCAGATTCTGATAAATGCTGAGATCGTAGGTTTTGTTCGAAGTCGCGTAAGACGTCTTCTACTGGGCGCTGTGATTTGGTAGCCGCGACATGCGCATGAGCGTGCTGCAGTGTTTTGTGGATTGCGGATCCGTAGGCGGCGCTGGGGCTCATCGCCTGCGGAAACCGAAGGAGATTATTCATGAGGAATGCTTGCGGTCCACCCCTGCTTACGTCAAGAAAACTATTCAGATGGGTGACGCTTAGTTTATAACTTTCAAGTGTTGGCGCGAGCAACTCTTTCATTGTTCCCGTCGAGAGACAGACGATTGGCTCGTACCATCGCTGTTCAGCGCTAGCAACTAATTCCGCTGGTCCGTGCTCAAATGTTATCGTTTGCGGCGTGAGCGTGGTCGATAGTAAGAAGCTTGCGCACAGCGTCCCCTTCCCACTGTCGTCTGATGTACTGTAGCTAATAATCAGCTGCTTTCGGGCGCGGGTCATGGCGACAAAGAAAAGTCGCATGCGTTCGTTCAAATTATCACCGGACGGCGCAAGCGGAAGGTTCTCTGGGTAACTAATCAATCGGCTACGGCTTCGAACGCGCTCACCCCAAGCCGTGTCAATGGCGCCGATTACGTACACCGTATCGAACTCAAGCCCCTTAGATTTATGGGCGGTCATCAAGTTAACGGCGCCATTTTGCTGATCGACATGAGGGCGAATACTTGTGATCGTACTGCCAAGTTGGCGATGTAAAGCAATAAAAGATAATAGCGTTCGAAGGGTTGGCGTGTCGTCTTGGCGGTAATCACGCAGTTTGGTTCGGATTGTGCGCAGTGCCTCAAGAAAGACGAGGTATTCGTCTGGCTGCGTCTGTAATTTCTCTAATGGGAAGTAGTAATTGAAGAATGGTGCGGTGTATGTTCCGCCTTCGGGCGTTGTTCGACCCATCAGTGTATCAAGAATGAATTCAAGAGGAACGTGCGGAACTTGTGCGGCGACTTCGACTAGCCATGTGTGCAGTTCTACAAAGGTGGGTGTTACTGCCATAACTTCCATCCATGAAGTCCGCTGCGCATAGGCGGACAAGCTGAGTTTCCATATATCTTTAGCGTTAAAATTCATTGCTGGATGTGTTAAAAATTCAGGTAGCAGTGCGTTGACTTGGTCATGCTTTCCTTCGAATAGCGCCACGATTAGCTTCGCGGTCGATTCAAGTGCGATGATTGGATCAATATCCAAAACATTGTCGCGGCGCTCGTAATTAACCGTAATATTTGCGTCACTAAAATACGGCAGTAGGCTGATAATCTCGTGGTGTCGACGTGCTAGTACCGCAATGGAATCTGCCGATTCGCCGTTATCGATACGCGCTTTGATTGAGCGCACAAGTTGTTGGCGTTCATCATGTTTTGTTGCCGTTTCAATTAGCGTCACGTCACTACCGGCGTCGCTACGATGCGCAGTGAGCGTCTTGTTTATTTCTTTAATCGCATCCTCAAGGCGTCCTTCACCTTGGGTGATGACTTCACGGGCTGATGACAGGATCGGTGAGGCGGATCGGTAGTTGTCCGTTAACGTAATCGTTTCGACGTCGCGGTATGTGTGGCGGAAGTTGATGATATTACTAACGTCAGCACCCTGGAAGCTGTAGATCGCCTGGTCATCATCGCCAACAACGAGGATGTTCGGCCGACCTTCGTTTGCAGCATTGTTCGTCAGGTTAAACAAGATGCGCATCTGTGCCATGTTGGTATCTTGAAACTCGTCAACCATGATGTACTGATGTTTTTCCTGAAGGTTATATTGCAGACCGGGAAAGACCTCCATTGCGTGAACGACGCGTAGGATCATGTCGTCAAAGTCATATAGCTCCGACTCTTGCATGCGTGCAAGATATTGATAATAGATATAACTGACTGCGCGTAATTTTTCCTGGCGTTCACGAGACTTTAACATAAATTGCCCAGCATCATTTTTTTTCATCCAGGCATTTCGCCATGCAGTGATGGGTTTTGTTGAATTGGACTCATCGGCTTGGTCGATTGCATGTTGAAGGC
>CAMPJF010000012.1 GCA_946886725.1 uncultured Candidatus Saccharibacteria bacterium
GTTACGGCGGCAAGGGCGTCGGTAAAGCGGTCGCCAACATCAATACGACGATTCGCGAACGGCTGATCGGATTTGACGCGGCAGATCAGTCGGGCCTAGATGATGCGCTACTGCAGCTAGACGGAACAGAGAACAAGGCAAACCTAGGGGCAAACGCAATTCTTGCCGTTAGCCTCGCGAGCGCCAAAGCCGTCGCAAATGCACGTCACATCGCATTGCATACATACATAGCAGAAATCACCGGCACAACCAAGCAAAGCTTACCACTCCCTATGATGAACGTCATGAACGGTGGTCAGCATGCGGCAGGCAGTACGGATGTCCAAGAGTACATGATCATTCCTGTTGGCGCCCGAACTTTTGCTGACGCTATCCGAATCGGCACCGAAGTCTTTCACGCTCTTGCCAAAATTCTGAAAGAATCTGGCTATGGCACCACCGTCGGCGACGAAGGCGGCTACGCGCCCTCTGTTAAAAATGGCAATCGTGAGCCACTCGAATTAATTGCGAAAGCCGTCGAAAAAGCCGGATATGCACTAGGAAAAGATATTGCACTTGCATTAGACGTCGCATCAAGCGAACTATTTGAAGACAACATCTACACCCTTACAACCGAAGGCCGTAAGGTGAGCGCCACTGAACTGATCGAGTGGTACCAGTCAATCCGCGGCGAGTTCCCTATCGTTTCGATCGAAGACGGCTTGGACGAAAATGACTGGGCAAACTGGACGGAACTAACGACGAAGCTTGGAAGTGAAGTGCAATTGGTTGGCGACGATCTGCTGGTAACCAATACTAAACTATTACAGCGGGCTATCGACGAGAAAGCAGCCAATGCCATTCTCATCAAACCAAATCAAATCGGCACCCTGACTGAAACGATTACGGCAGTTCAGACCGCACAAAAAGCAGGCTGGAACACCGTGATGTCCCATCGATCCGGCGAAACTGAAGATGTAACCATTGCCCACCTTGCCGTTGGGCTTGGCTGCGGTCAGATCAAGACCGGATCACTATCGCGAACAGATCGTATTGCCAAATATAATGAACTGCTGCGCATCGCCGAAGCAAATCCTGAACTATCGCTTGCAAACCCGTTCAATAACTAATCTAGTGCACTTAAAAAAATAGCCCTGGCATTCAGGGTTATTTTTATGAGTGCATGTTTTACATGGCTTTCTTAAGTTTGTGCCAGCAGACAATACTGACAAACGCAACGAGCGCAGTAATACTTGGCAAATACATCACTACCCAGCCAGCATAAAATGATTGTTGCATTGGATTACTAAACAGATATGGCACAGGAGATAATGCCACCAATAACATGACGCCGATCACCGCATAAAATACCGCAACAAAAGAACGCTCAAAGATACCGCGCTGCCGAGAAACGACCAAGAACAAAGCGCACAAAATGATGAGCGGGACAATAAGGCTCGTTAGCATATCAAACGCAAGCACTTCGATTGATTGAGACATAGGATCACCAATCTGCATCGCCGCAGAAACAACGGACTGCCCAAGGCCAAACACGACCACACCTGCCAAAAACATCTTTTGCATCATTGGCGTCGCATCGCTAACATTACTCGTCTTTGATTTGGATAATACCACGCTCAATACCACAGCCACGGCAAGCGCCAAAATAACTGGAGTTAGTTCGAATAGATAAACGGGCAGGACCGATGGAGTAGCTGGTGGCGTATCGCCATATCCTGCAGACTGTGCAAATACCGACATACTGATCGGTGTGACAAATGACTGGAACATTGCAGCAATTGTCGCAATCATTGCCGCCTTACTGACGCGCCATAGCTTCGTCGTTCGTTCTTTGCTGATCGCATAAACAATTCCAAAAGCTAAAAGTGGCCCAACGACAGTGACTAGCGGATACAAGGTATATAGAGCAAACCGAAATGAATCACCCATTTGCAGCGCGTCGTAATAAAATTTGACTGTCATTAATCCACTGATAAACACCGTCAGTGCAGCGATAACGATGTATGTCTTAAGCGTCACTCGAGAAAGTACGGGGGTTTTAACTTTTTTTGATGTTTTTGTTTTATTCTTCATATGACCGAATAATAGCACGCCGGGTGAACGAATTAAATAGCATTACCACATTCCGTAGTTTTTAAAGGTCCACAGATCAAGTCGAGTACAATAGAGATATGATTCAGGATATTTTACTTGCCTTTTGGTTTTTACTTCCCGCAGCAGTTGCAAATGCCTCACCCGTATTCGGCGCTGTCGTACCTTATCTGAAGCACTGGAATACGCCAATTGATGGCGGTCGTAGTTTTCGTGGACATCGTTTGTTTGGCTCACATAAAACCTGGCGTGGATTACTGTGCGGCATAGTAGCTGCAACAATCATATTATGGATGCAACAGCTACTATTCGAGAGTACAGATTGGGCGCGCTACCTCGCGGGACCAGTCGATTACACATCCCTCCCTATACCACTACTTGGTCCACTTTTTGCTGTCGGCGCCTTGGGTGGTGATGCCGTTGAAAGCTTCTTCAAGCGCCAGCGTGGCATAAAATCTGGCGGAGCCTGGATACCATTCGATCAAATCGATTACATCGTCGGCGCCATCATCGTATCACTACCCTTCGTTGTCTTTAACCCTGCACAGTATCTATGGATGCTGATAGTGTGGTTTATCATGCACCTTCTATTCAGTTACGCAGGATGGGTGGCGGGACTAAAAAAGACGCCGATTTAATTTCTATTAAATACATATCCCGTAGCCGCAAATGCACCTAGAATAATCGATATAATAGCAGTCGTATATACCGTCACAAATCCAACGCTCCACATCGGCCACGCCAACGCCTGTATTAGTACCAGTCCAAACAAGGCACCCCAGACAGCCGCCATACTCACCTTGCCCGCACGAGAAGGGTGCAGCTGGATATTTTCTCGACGCGCCTTGAGTGAAATGAAGATAATTACCAGATGCGGCAATAATAATGCCGATAATACCCACCACGGGGCAAGCATCGCGATATAAAATACGACGATCGTCAGAATGGTCCCAATTTTATCGATCGATGCGTCAAGCAATTCACCCAGCGGGCTTTTCGTCTGCGTCGATTCTGCCAACCAACCATCCAGTAAGTCACACAGGCGGCCAACAACAATCAGCATACAGCCCCACCAGTAATTTTTATCAAAAATTTCAATCAACCCCAAGACAACGACACCGATACCGATGAACGTCGCGACATTACCAGGTGTGACGATACCGCTAGTCATTGCCGCTAGACGCTGCCAGACGTTCCGATCCCGAACGGCGACTGATTCCCAGTCGGGTGTTGTATCGCTACGATGAAGATTCATTATTTTATTATAGCAACGTTTTGTAGATCACATTCATAACGTATCTAGCTTTCTATGTATCGTTATTTTGATATTCCAAAATATCGCCCGGCTGACAATCGAGCGCTTTACATATCGCCTCGAGCGTCGATAACCTCACCGCCTTTGCCTTGCCATTTTTTAAAATAGATAAGTTTGCCATAGTAATGCCGACTTTTTCGGTCAGCTCCGTGACGCTCATTTTACGCCTAGCCAGCATAACATCGATGGTAATTATAATTCCCATAATTCTCGCCTTAGACCGTTAAATCGTTCTCTGATTTTATAGCAACGGCATTCTGCACGAGCCTTTGCATGACGGCAGAAAATGTCGCTATCACCATTGATGCGAACATAATGACAAGCCCGATTAATAGAACGCCCGGCGCATCATCTCGATCGGCAGCAATAAAGATATATGGCATGCCCGCTGCAAATAGCAAGCTAATTGTGATTGCGCTGTATTTTATAGCAGCGAAAGCCTTTACGGACAATGCCGAAAAAGCAAGATTTTTATCGATATAGCCCAAAAGCTTTATCGCCTGGTACAGTGCGAAGAAAAACGGTACAGCCGGTACATACAAGCCCAATAAGATAGGGCGATAGTATCCTGTGGCGTCTGATGTAATGCCTAGCGGCAAGACAAAGACACATAATGTCAAAATAACTAGCCCTATCACTACAATAGCCGCACGCAAAATCAATGTCGATCCTTGTTTCATGCATACACCTTCCATTTATTGTTTATTTATTTTTAGCATACTATTTATCGATTTACAATAAATTTGTATTGATTAACGCAATATAATCGACAATTAACACACGACAGCGCGGTCCCACGAGCAAATGGTTTGAGCCAATCTCATAAGTTAAATTTAGCTTCGACTTGCTGCCTATTTATGCCATTAATAAGGTTAGTGTAACCCATCTCTTGCATGATATTTTTAGATACATTCGAACGACTGCCAGTACGACAGTACAGTATGATATCGGCATCTTTAGGTATATCCTTTAGCTTGTCGGTTCCGTTTATCAATTCTGACGGCGGAATATTAATCGCCCCCTCAACATGCCCACTGGCGTATTCATCGTGTTCTCGAACGTCTATAACTGTATATGTCATATTCCCCTACCTTGAATTATGTTTTATTCTCAACTTCGTTTTACTCATGCGTATTGTTTGATGTCATAAGGATCAATGCATTTGATGATCTGGATACGCCGTACGACCCGTAGCATACCCCCAATCAGACTGCCAACGCTTCATTTCGTCAATTTCAGCCTGTTGCGCTGTGATAATCTGGCGTGACATTTTTTTGATTTCATCGTGCTTCGCGTTCGCCTCAGCTAATTCTGCCATTTCAATCGCACCTTGGTGATGCACAATCACCCCAGAGATAAACGCCTCATCAAAGCTATCGCCCTGTTTATCTTTTAGCGACCCCGTCATTTGCCCCATCGACATGTCAGACATCACGCTGGTGTCTGGTTGGTTAAATGTTGTGGCGGCGACCGATACGATCAATCCGCCTAAAAAGAAGCCTGCAAGTCCAAATATTAAAGATTTCGTTTCCATATACCCTCCTATCTTGATAACATTCTGCCGATTGCATTCGCAAGTTCATCGGCTTTTGCTGATTGCTCTACTTTGTCGGTAATGTGCGCCATGCAATGCTTTGCATGATCACGCATCAGTTCGATTGCCACTTTATCCAGCGCCGCTTGCACGGCGTTCACCTGCGTAAGTACGTCGATGCAGTACTTATCCTCCTCAACCATCCGAGCTACTCCTCGCACCTGCCCCTCGGCTCGCTTCAGGCGCTTTAGGATCTGCTCTTTGTTTTCATAGTATCCGTACGTGTGTTTTACCGTCATAGCAACCTCCTTAATGGCAATGACCATGCGAGTGCTGATCTTGCTTGTTCAGCATGTTCATCGTCAATGCGTGCCCTTTATTACGTTTTAATAGATACGCATTCACCGGTAATGCCGCAAAGAAAGCAGCAGTGAGCGCGATCGGCATACTTATCCAAAATAAGGGGTTTACTAAACCGGCGTTCATCGCTCCGGGAATAACCGCCATTACTACATTGTCGACGGCTTCCATTGTTGCAATCGAAAGCGTATCAGCGACGACAACAACAGATAAGGCCGCGACAAAACCGATACCAGCTTTTAGCAGCGGCAATGTCGATAATGCAAAGCCAAACACAAAAGCAAGAACAATCGCGAGTACAATCGTCATTCCAGTATCGAGCCCGATTGCCGTACCAATAATTAACCCTAACACTTCGCCAATCGCGCACCCAGTCAAGCAGTGTAATGTCGCACTGACGGCCATTGCGTTGATCCCGCCATTAGAATTACTCTGCGATATGTGATTTTTCACCTTCACCTCGTGACTCATTACGCCTCCTTCTATACCCCCCTAGGGTATATGATATTTACGCACATGTCAAGCTGAGTCACTATAAAACACCCTAGTCTTATTGAGGCAGAAAAAATCCCGGTGAACAAAAGCCAAGTTTCAACTATTGTCTTTTAAGCGACCTCGAAACGCGACTCCTTACAAGTATCCGTGCGTCGATAACGATCATACCGATCGTGGCAATACCCAGCCCCACTTGCCATATACCGTGAGCAAAACCGATCCAGGTAATATAGACAATAAGGGTAGCGAAAAATAGGATGCTGAGTTTGTGCCATTGTTTTGCACGAACATCAGCAACAATTTTATCTTCGACTTTGTCGTCGCCTTTGACAAGCTCATCCAGCGACACGTCATACAAATTACTGATATACATCAGGTTTTCGATATCAGGCATTGCTCTACCGCTCTCCCATTTTGATACTGCCTGGCGTGAGATCCCCAGATCTTTCGCTAGTTGCTCTTGGGTCAGATTTTTCCGCTGGCGGATTGCTTGTATTTTTTTGTCGATATTCATCTTTAGTTCCTTTTACTTAACTACTACGATCGTAGCCTTTGTATATATAAATAACAAGAAACCAGCGGTTGCGACGAACGTTGCTTAAAACTCCTACGAACTTAATAGACGATCGACGTACTTCGTCGCTGATTACCTGAACGATAGCGTTAAATGCCTATTGCGATGCCATCCGGGCATCGGATACCGAGCGTGCTTTCGACGTTAAATCCCTGCCTCTACGACACCTTAAGATGCTAGACTTGTCGTCAAGTTTGATTACCTAGTTCTTGAAGTTTTAATACATACAAGCAGTAACGGCACGTAGATCAGTATCGCCAGTACGGTAACGATGAGCAGGTTTGGTCCTTCGGGGTCGTCAACCAGAAAAAACAGCAACCTTGAAATAGCGAAAGAAATTATCAGGAGAATAAACATGGTGACTTTCCTCATATAGGTAGATTGTACCATGCAATCACCGGTGATAGTCGCGATTGGACGCTAGATAATTTACATTAATATACTCAACTGCTTATCCCGAGATAAGAACTTGCATTTTAATATGAATGATTGTCTGTCATGTATAATATACGCATGACGAAGATAATTCACTACGAAGGCTGGCAAATGGAATGCTGTGGTGATCCATTTAAAATTGGCGATCATGTCGAGTGGCGAGTTGGTAAGATGTCTACTGACGAGTCTGACGTTCTCGGCGAATACGGCGACATGAAGGTAGATTACTTCGAAGATCATCACGATATTAGTGAAAAAACGACCCAGGCTAAATTTGAGCACATATCAGGAAGAGTCGCCTCTATTAAATCTCTTTATAACATCTACTCAGAAAGAAACGGCGCATTATACCCAGGCAAATCAAAACTAATTCCTGCAGACAATACAAACAGGTCGTGCGATGACATGGGTGAATATCATTTTAATGGTATGATTGTCGAGATTGATCAAGAAACTATTCGCCCGTTGACGGACCGCGAATATACCGAGATAATACGAGCAAGCTAAGTTTAACTAGAAGCATTTAAGTACAGACGATGACGTCGCGTTGCAAAGCTTTCTTGCCGCATCAACCTCGGCGTCGGCTTGAATCTGCGCCCGCTCCTTTTCAGCTTTGAGTCTCTCTGCCTGTAAGACTTTTTCTTGAGCTAAGCTTTGTTGCTGAGTATAAACCCACCCGCCGACACCAGCCAATAACACCAGCGTGACACAGATAACAATAACCACCATTAATGAGTTCGTGTGCGATCCGGATTGATGCATATTCATACGGAAATTATAGCATGCAATCGGTTTACATTTTACTTACTCTGAAATCAAAAAATACTTTTCAAAAATGAAAAGTATTTTTTGATGCGGCATTATTGCTGAAGTTATAACCATATTAACACGTCCGAAATCGGCTACTCGATTTACTTGATAGCTATTACTTTTTAGTCTTTGCAATGCGCATCTTTGCAGAAAAGTCATCATCAATCTTAATGATTAACGCTAAAAACAATCTAAGTGCAATAATGTATGTCTGGTAGTGTTTATTTTCATTCGCCTTATCGCTAATAGACATAGACTTATGAATATACATGTTGCGCAAATCCGGACCATTGCTTGAATCCTCTTGATTTAGATAATAGCTGAAGTATTTCGCTTCAGGATCGGTAAGTAAGGACTCCTTCATTACTAACCACCCCTTACTCACCATTGCATCTATTTCCGCCCTAGCCTCATCGGAATAGTGATAGTAGCTTAACACTTCGACCTGGAACAAGTTTTTCAAAATAAGCACTCGCCGATCACTGCAGAAAATTAAACGCTTTGAAGTCTTCTGGATAATATCCCATTTCATAAGCTCGTCTAGAGCTTGCTTCTGGTGGTCATGGAAGTTACTGTGCTTAACTTCATTATTTGACAATAAATCAAAAAAACTATCGCCCTTCAAGTTCTCATCTATGTATCCGAGCCCCGATTGATCCGAAAATAAATAGTGCATTATTGCGAATATTTCGGTGCTATCGGTCGTGTATGCATATTTACTGGTTACTTGACTAGGAATATCTTTGTACTTAATTGGATGAGAAGTTCCAGATAATAAGCCTTGGTCAATTGAACCATCTTCGGCGTATAGCTTAAATTGTCTTATGACACTGTCCATTTCGGTAAATACATGCACACATTTTTCCAGATAGGTGCTAGTCTTACTTGAAACCGTATAATTGAAACCGTCCGCACTAAAAGTCTCTTTAAGATAGTTATTAAAAAACCACGCAATCACATCTTCAAGTTCTTTATCTTGAGACCGCAAAAATTTTTCATACATCATTGTCTGCATAAAAGTACTTTGGTCGATAAATTGAAAATGGGCACCCACCGGATACTCATCTCTGCCGGCCACCTTCATGAAACGTTCAAAGACACTGAGCTGTGCTGCGTATGACGGCAAAGTTAAAATTATATGCTTATTGGCTAGTGGGAAAAGATGAATAAAGTTGCTTAGCGCAGAAAGATTATCGGAATGCTCCACTAGCCATTTCTTGCTGTACGCAAACTTAGTAGTTTGACCTTCTTGAGATATCTCGACGGCTTCCTCTTGTTTTTCAGATATAACCACTTCAATGCCAAACGTTACACCACCTTGATTGTCCTTAAAGAAATTATCTGTCCATTCATCGTGTTTACGCCTGGCAAGCAGTTTTATTTTGGCGTCAATCCCTGCAATTGGAAGGACTTTCGCCGCCGCTATAAGCTGTAGATAGTTTGGGTTGGCATCTTTATCGTTTATATAGGCCTCCAAAAGGGAGCGTGCATCATCTTTAGTGAAACTTGGTGGCAAAAAAACTTCTCGCCTTTCCCTCTTCTCGAGATATTTATGGACTATTTGTTCTGCATTTTCCGGGTCAGATACAATCAATGTTCGAATATCTTCGTCATATTTGTTTACAATTTCTTTACTAGCCAGAAGACTCCATATAGCAACCTTCGAAGACTTAAGGGCGCCCAACATCACACTTGAAGTTATGTTGTTATATAGATTATAACGAGCAAGAAGCGCTAATAAGTCATCGTGATAATTAGAATCAACATCCGCAATTACAGACGACACGTTAATCTCGGTAATGCCATTAAAGAAAGTTGCAATCGATTTATGCAGTTTGGGCTTAAGATCTATATACTCATCCAGTTTTGTTTTTTCAATATCCTTAGGTAGGGCTAAATTCTCCACATACAAAAGAACATTATATAGCTCCAAAATATCGTTAATATCGTAATCTGTCTTGAATTCATCAAAGCCACCAAGCAATTTCATCGCCGGCTTCAGATAGAACGAAGTAGCGAGATCGCGCAGGCCATAATATTTGATTCGCCGCTCTGATTTTTCTTCCTTACCCCCAAGGTATTTGACATAAAGGGTATCAATACTTGTTTGCAGGGCCTTACGAGTGGGAGTAGATTTGCCATTCAGCCAGTTGTTAAGGGTTACGAGAGATGTGCCAATTTTTTCAGCTAGTGATTGTTGAGATAAACCGCTGGCGGTAATAATTTCTTGTAATTTTGTTTGATAGTCCATACACGTAGTATACAGGACTTTATAAAGTTATAAATATCTTTATTAAAGTTAAGACCAATATGGGAATCTCCTCAGTTAGGTTATGACCTTCATTTCAATCTGTTAATTCGCAAATTTTGTCTCGTGAAGTCTACGTCACCTGACGCAGGATGAAACCGTGCAATCGATCAATAAACAAAAGAACCCCGATTAAGTGAGCTTTAGGAGGCGTCATATTATGCAGGTGAAGAGACTCAAAGACTCTCCCGACCCTGTCGGGTCTGGAAGAGAGCCTTGCTCTCGGCTATTTTAATCTTTCGAAGAGGTCGAGAGTTTGAGCATTCATATCAAGAAAAAAACCGACGCGCGGTCGGTTCTTTTCTTGGTGCGGGTGAAGAGACTCAAACTCTCGACCTCTTCCTTGGCAAGGAAGCGCTCTATCAACTGAGCTACACCCGCATAACTCTAAGAATTATAGGGCAACGATCGGAAGATTGCAAGGGGTGGAATGATAAATGGAGGCTCCTCGCAAAAGCCCCAATCCAGAACTGGCGGATGCCAAATCAAAGAAAAAGTCCGACCTGAGGGTCAGACTTTTTCTTTGGTGGCTCCTCCCAGACTCGAACTGGGGACACGCGGCTCTTCAGGCCGCTGCTCTACCAACTGAGCTAAAGAGCCAAATCAGCAGTATTGCTCCCCTTATAGTACAGAGGTACGTACTGATTTGCAAGTTACTTCTTCGTTATACTTGCGATCGCATCACTTGCGCCGTTAGAGCCGTTGGTGCCGCGAAGTGCGTCAATAAGCTCAACAGGAAACAAGAACATTGTTTTCTGACTAGGCTCGGCACTGATACGCTCAAGCGTACTCAGCGTACGAAGATTTAGAGCACCTGGAACTTTTGCAAACACAGATGCCGCATCGGCAAGATTTTGCGCGGCTACTTTTTCACCATCAGCGTTAATAATCGTCGCACGACGGTCACGCTCGGCTTCGGCTTGTTTTGCCATCGCACGCTTCATATCTTGTGGCAACTCGATATTCTGCATTTTGACGTTTTCGATATCAATTCCCCACTTTGACGTTTCGGCATCAACGATTTCTTTAATCTTTTGGCTAATTTCTTCGCGCTTTGATAGCAAATCATCCAGCTCGAAGTTACCAGTTACGTCGCGCAGTGCCGCCTGTGCAAACTGACTGGTCGCGTATACATAGTTGGTTGTTTCAAGGACCGCTTTCGGTGCATCAACGACACGGAAATATACGATAGCATCGATACCGGCGGTAACGTTATCCTTGGTAATTACTTCTTGTTTAGTAACATCGATTGGCGTAGAACGCACGTCCACACGAATAAGTCGTTGAATGATAGGAATGACAATACGAAAACCCGGTTGGCGCAACCCGGTGTATTTACCAAATGTCAGCACAACCCCACGCTCATATTGATTGATAATCTTTATTCCGCTCAGTATAAAAATACCGATGATAATTAATAGATATACCATAAATCCGTCCATAATCCCCCTTATCTTTTATTCTATTGTATCATTGATCGCCAGTTGAATGAGGCGTTCAATAAGCTGCCCATAGGTAACACCCTCGGCGCGCCATAATTTTGGATACATGCTAATATTCGTGAATCCCGGAAGTGTATTTACTTCGTTTAGGTACAGCGTGCCGTCATCGGCCAAAAAGAAGTCTACTCGTGCCAAACCCTTGCAGCCAAGGATTTCATAGATACGCCCTGCTTGTTGCCTGACATGTTCTTTCACATCCTCATCCAATTCCGCTGAAATAATCGCCTGCGATGTACTATTAGAAGAATACTTGGCGTCGTAACTATAAAAATCTCCGCCTGGTTTGATCTCACCGACACCACTAGTTTGATGATGTGGCGGATTGCCGAGCACCGCAACCTCAAGCTCTCGCCCAGCTATCCCGCGTTCGACAAGAACGATATCGTCATGCTGATGCGCCAGCTCTAGTGCACGTATCAATTCTTCATCGCTATATACTTTACTAACACCGACAGAGCTACCTGCGCGCGCCGGTTTAACAAACATCGGACTACCAAGCCGCATGCTGAGGTGATTGAAATCAGGAATAGAGTCGTATGATTGGTGCGTATGGTACGGTGCAATTGGAATATGGTGCGCGTCAAGAATCTCTTTTGTCGCCAACTTATCCATGCAAATACTACTAGCTGTCATATCACATCCAACAATTGGAATATGTAGTAATTGAGCCAGCCCCTGTACGCTCCCGTCTTCGCCATTTTTACCATGAAGTATAGGCAAAATAACATCCGGCCTTATCGAACGTTGGTCTGGAAGGGTTATGAATTTTCGTGCACCAAGCACTGGAATGATCTGCCGCAAATCACTCGCCACATCCTCGTCAACAGCGTCCTTGAGCCACCATTTCCCGTCACGATCAATATACCCAAGGATCAATTCAAATTTCGTATCGTCAATTGCCGCATAGACATTGCGCGCCGAAGAGATCGAGACATCGTGCTCGGACGATTCACCACCGAAAAGTAATAGTACGGTCGTGCGTTGCATGTGGGTAGTATACCGTGATTACGGACAGTTGTAAAATGGCACGATTTGCGTAATAATACCCGTTTTTCCCGTCGTAGTCAGGCCCAACCCATCCCTATTAGCGCACGGGCTCGCTCCTTCACCCTCGTTCTCGTCAATCGAATACTTGTTTCCCCATGGATCACCCGCTTTTAACTTACTGATGGACATTTGACTTGCCGTAGCAATCCGGTCAATCGTTAGCTCATACCGAGCTTGGTCGGAACAACGCGTGCAGTTTGAGCCGGTAATTCCGTAAAGATGCTTGTCGTCATTGATGCGAGCGGCTTGAATTGCTTTATTTAGTAACGTCAGATCGTTATTTGCGCTCGAGACCCGCGCCCGTTCCTGGACACCGTTATAGGCAACGATACTGATAGCCGCCAAAATACCAATGACGACAATAACGATCAAGAGTTCGACGATCGTAAAGCCTGATTGTTTCTCCGTATTCATGACATATACTCCTTTAATCTGACGGTTTAGCAATTATAGTATGGTATCGACGGGACAATAAGTCCTGGATGTGCAGCCGCATTCGTCACATTCAAGCCATCTAAGCGGCATGGATTCGCAACTTGCTCGCCCTCGTTTTCATCCAAAACATACCTATTCCCCCATGGATCACCTGCTTTTAAAAATGAAAGGTTTGTGTTGGCTGCCGCGCCAATGCGATCAATTGCCAGGTCGTACGCCGCTTGCGTGCCCGCACAGTGCGTGCAGCCACTGCCTGTTATGCCCATTAGTGTTTTATCTGCGCTAAGTCGGCCGACATGAATAGCTTTGACCAGAGAGCTTAAGTCGCTATTCGCCTTTTGAACACGCGCCCGCTCTTGAACGCCATTGAATGCAACTACACTGATCGCCGCCAAAATACCGATGACGACAATAA
>CAMPJF010000013.1 GCA_946886725.1 uncultured Candidatus Saccharibacteria bacterium
CGTTTTTTGCGTTGATAACAACAACATAATCACCGCCATCCATGTGAGGAGTGTAGGTAGGCTTATATTTACCAATAAGGTACTTTGCGATCACAGTTGATACGCGACCTAGTGGTGCTTCGCTGGCGTCAATAAGGATCCAACGGCGAGAAATTTCGCTAGGTTTCTGTGAATAGGTCTTAGCATTAACAGACATTACGCTTTCACCTCCTCTTTAGGTGCAGCTTTCAGTTCGTCAACGAATTCAATCGTTGCAAGCTGAGCACCGTCACCAACGCGAAGACGTGTTCGCTGAACGCGTATGTGTCCGCTAGTTCGGCCAGTAAGCTGTGGTGCAATTTCGTCAACTAGTTTGAATGCAGCTGCCTGTGTAGACAATGCAGCAATCACTTGGCGACGGTTATGCAAATCACCTTTTTTAGCTTTAGTAATGATTTTTTCAATGTAACGCACAAGCTCTTTGGCTTTAGGCAACGTTGTCTCGATCTTGTGGTGCAAGACGAGGCTTGTTGCTAAACCTTTTAGCAATGCGCGGCGCTGGTCGCGTTCGCGACCAAATTTGCGCCCTTTGTATCCGTGTCGATGCATCTTAAAGCTCCAGCTCCGCTAATTTATCTTTAACTTCATCAAGTGCTTTAGAGCCGAAGCCCTTTAGTTCGCGCAAATCTTGTTCGCTAAGTGTCACGAGGTCGTGAACAGTACGAATGTCATTGTTAATAAGCGCGTTAGCAGTACGAGCAGTCAAATTAAGTTCTTCGATTGAAGTATTTAATTCGCTGACTTCGTCTTCGCTCACTTGTCCAAGTGCAGGTGCGGCTTCAACAGTTGTTGAACCAGCAAGTGCAGTGTATTGGTTTACTAGAACAGCAGCAGCCTCTTCGAATGCTTCACGTGGTGACAATGAGCCATCAGTATCAACAACAAGAAGGAGCTTGTCTAGGTTTGTTTCTTGACCAACACGAGTGTTGTCAACTTTGTATCGAACGCGAAGCACTGGGCTGAATACAGCGTCCAAAGCGATCATGTCGCTATGTAGGCGTGATTCACTGCTTTCTTCGATCGTTCGGTAGCCACGACCAGCTTCGACAACAAGGTCGATAACGACAGTCTTCTTTGGATCATCGATAGTCGCAATAACCTGGTCTTTGTTGATAACTTCAACATCGGCTGTCGTCTTGATATCACCGGCAGTAATAACGCCAGCGCCTTTTTTCTCAAGACGTAGTTCGACAGGCTGGTCACTGTGGACTTTCAGGCGAACATTCTTGAGGTTAAGCATGATATCAACAACATCCTCTTTAACGCCTTCAACGGTCGTAAATTCGTGTGTTGCACCTTCAATACGAAACGCAACGATTGCTGCACCTTCGATACTTGAAAGCAATACGCGACGCAAGCTGTTGCCAAGTGTGTTACCGTAACCAGCGTGTAGCGGTTCGATTGCAAACGTTGCACTGGTAGCGCTGTGCTCGTCAATGTTCGCTAGTGCTGGGTTGTGAATTACTTTTGTCATATGTTATTTCTCTCCTTACCCTTAACGTGAGTAATATTCAACGATTAGCTGCTCATTAATTTCGGCTTCTGCTTCTTCGCGCTTTGGAAGACCTGTAACATCGATTTTAAGCTTCTTAACATCGCTTTTTAGCCAGCTAAGTGGACCTTGGACCGAATTGCTCACAACATCATCAATTTGAGAGAAGTAACCTGATTTGACGCTTTTTGGACGAACGACGATTTCATCACCAGCTTTTAGGCGGATTGATGGAATGTCGACACGACGGCCGTTTAACATGAAGTGGCCGTGACCGACTAATTGTCGTGCTGCTCGACGGCTAGTCGCAAGACCAGCGCGGTAAACAGCGTTATCAAGACGTAATTCGAGGAACTGCAAGAGCAACTCACCAGGAAGAACACCAGCACCACTTGCGCGGTTAGCTTCGTTCATTAGGCGTGCGAATTGCTTTTCAAGGAGACCGTACGTACGGCGAACTTTTTGCTTTTCGCGAAGTTGAATTGCGTATAGGCTTTGTTTGCCCTGGCGGCCATGAGCGTGCTGCCCTGGAATACCAGTTTTCTTAGCCATAATTTTGTGCGCCTTTGGATGAAGGGCATAGCCTTCGCGGCGGCTTTGTTTGACAATAGGAGAAGTATCTCGTGCCATGGATTAAGCCCTCCGTGCCTTACGAGGACGAACGCCACCGTGAGGTACGCCAGTCACATCTTTAATACTATCGACGGTAATTTCGAAACCACCAAGTGCACGAACTGCAGCATCACGGCCAAGTCCAACGCCCTTGATAAAGACATCTACAGCGCTTAGGCCGTATGAGCTTTTAACGATTTCAGCAGCTTTTTCGGCTGCAACCTGAGCTGCATATGCAGTACCCTTTTTGCTTCCGCGGAAGCCACAAGCGCCTGCACTTGCTGCTGCAAGTACGTTACCTTTTTTATCTGTGAACGTAATAATCGTGTTATTAAACGTTGCTTGAACGTGCAGCTGACCAGAAGGAACTGATCGGCGCTGCTTCTTACGAGTTGTAGTCTTTGCATCTGCCATAATCTATATTCCTTTCTACGTCTTAGACGCTGCTTTCTTTTGCGTACCGCCCACTGCCACTGATTTACCCTTACGAGTTCGTGCGTTCGTACGGGTACGTTGACCGTTGACTGGAAGTCCTGCTTTGTGTCGCAATCCGCGATAAGCACCAACATCCTTCAGACGCTTAATATTATTTGTTACCAAGCGCTGTAGGTCGCCTTCCACGGTATAATCGGCATCGATTATCTCGCGTAGTCGTTGTTCTTCAGCCTCGGTGAGATCTTTCACCCGAGTGGTCGGCTCAATTTTTGCCGCCGCAAGGATGGTCGATGCGAAGTGTGGACCGATGCCGTATACATACGTCAATGCGATCTGCACTTGCTTTTCAGATGGAATGACAATTCCAGCTATTCGAGCCATGCTTAACCCTGCCTTTGCTTATTTTTAGGTTTCTTCTTGTTGATAACCGTCAACCGACCTTTACGTCGGATCAACTGATCATCGGGACTGATTTTTTTGACACTCGCACGAACTTTCATGAGCGCTGCAAACTCCAGTTTTCCTTTAAATTTAATCTCTCATGCGGAAACTGATTCTGCCCTTCGTAAGATCGTAAGGGGTCAACTCAACTTCCACCTTATCGCCTGGTACAAGTCGGATATAATGCTTGCGCATTTTACCTGAAATGTGGGCGATAATCGTATGGCCATTCTCCAATTCGACTTTAAATTGAGTATTAGGCAGTGCTTCCACTACCTTTCCCTGCAATTTAATTACTTCTTTTTGACTAGCCATAAGTTACAGTAGTAGATTATACACGAAACTACGGTGCGCGTAAAGCACTTTTAGATACATTCCGCTAAGCTACCCGCTTTGGTGGAATTTATTAATAGTCTTATTGTACCTAACCGTGCGATTTCGTCAAGTAAGTTACGTACTTATCTCTTCGTCACTAAAGACAGCATGCTGTAGTAAAAAAGAGATAAGGACAGAGAGGCATGCGCCGCTTGCCGTCCTTACCGTGTTAGAGGGTAGGTGCGGCAAGCACGTTACGCGCTTCGGAGCGTTACAGACATTCTATCACCACTCCACAGAAGAGACGACTAGCTTGTCGTCCGTTCTAGCAAGTCCGATAGTGTAGCCGCCCATCTTATAGGCGAATGTTATTGCATCCACCGCGCTAACATCTTCGAGGCCAATAATCTTGCCATTCTCGTTAATCGTCGCAACAGATTGTGCGATAATAGACAACTCGAAATCAATTTTATTGGCTCCGTGGGGTGCGAGCATATTTATTACTAGCCGCAATGGACTTAATTGTCGCAAATACCAACGAACTTCCAGCATAGCTAGACGCCCGATAAGCGGCCGTAATCTGCGCTTAAGATCAAGGACGGCTCGCTCACGCTCTACTGCCATCAATCTGTTGCCTTCGCGCAACTTTTGATCAGCCTCCCGCTGCTGCTTTGGTGATACGTACGGCTGTGTGCTTATGAGCCAACTCTCGACGAGAAGGTCCATCCCACTGCGATACATTCCGTTCCTCTCTGTCATAATTTGCCCCGGCGACACCCAAAAAAGCACCGTCGGCTACGCGAGATTATGTCATACGATTCCAACACAGACAAGCAGAAGCGACATTATCATTTATTCGACATAGTAAAAGCCACCGAACGACGCCTCGCTGCAGTACTGCAAGCGCATGGCGTCATTCGGTGGCATTATAGAGAAAGGATTAAGGGGCAGGATTAGTGAACAGACGAGCGGCCAGTGCCGAGCGTGCGTGCAGTAAACGCAACACTTCTTTCGATTGCAGCGATTTCACTGACTGTTTTTGCGAGCTCAACCTCTGACAGGCTTTTGAAGTACGAAACCTCTTCTTCCTGTGCAAGAACGCACGGATCAACGCTGTTGCCACAGGTCTGTATTTCGTTCGTAATACGCCCAAGTAGACTTGCGAGACCGGAAATTTCAAACTCGAGAGCTTTCTTTTTCGCGATACGCGTATCGCGAACACTGGCATCCTTGCGCAGAATAGCAGGGTTTACAATTTCAAGCAGCATGACACTTCCTCTTTCAGTAAAAGGTCGTCGAAGGAGCTACGTTCGCGTTATTCAGCGTTCCGCCTAAAAGCGACATGCACTCCTCTGACGGCCTTGTTGTTGATTAGATGTATGCGGACTCCTGACTTGCTATCCGCCGCTTACCAGAAACGGGGAGTTTACCAAGTCGAAGATTGAGACTAGCTTGCTCGCTAATCAGAGTGCTTACCCTGCTCTTTCGGTATAGCAGTTCGTCATTGATCAGCTCAACGGTGCTTTCTGTGATTTCATCAAGACGCTCAAACGAAGCCTTGAACCACGTCAGTTTGTCGTGCCGTATGCGAAGATCCTTGATCAGCCGATTCTGTTCCTCGAGTTCGCCGTCGATCTGGAGGAGACGTGCTTCGATCTTGTCGCGCTGGGATGGGAAGTGTTTGTCAACGAATGCTTGAAACCACATGATTACCGTATGAAACCACATGACTTAATCCTTTCAATAAAAATACACCGTTCACTCTTAGCGCGAACGGTGTTTGGGCGTTTCGTGTCGATCAGGGTTACTTGGACCGTATATTGTTATACCACACCCAGATCGTCAAGAAAAGGCTTTTATTTGTAATCGTCGTACGTCACCATCAAAGCGCGTGAATTGATCTGACGGAGTGAATCAAGTCCTACCTGGACAACGATCAACAAACCAGTTCCACCGATAGCGAGGTTTGCCGCGTTAACATTCATTTGAGCAAAGATGTATTCGGCTCCAAATGGCATAATAGCGATAAAACCTAATGCTAACGCACCGAACAAGATAAGTCGGTTTACTGTCCTCGCAAGGTATTTTTCGGTCTGTATGCCAGGGCGAACACCCTCAACGAATCCACCTTGTTTTTGTAGGTTCTCTGAGATTTCATTCGAATTAAATACGATACCGGTGTAGAAGTAGGTAAATAGGATAACAAGAATGAAATACGCAACCGGGTATATGAGCGTACTGAGTGTGTCACCCGTAAACGCACCTGGTTGCGGTGCCTGGAACCAGGTAATCAAATTATTCGCCAGCCCTGAGTATGCGGGATTACCGGTTGCCTTGATGACCTGACCAATAAATGCTGGTAGGGATAAGAACGCAACAGCGAAGATGACTGGGATAACACCTGCGGCGATTAGCTTGACGGGCAAAATACTTTTTACACCGCCATAGTTACTATTACCTTGAACGCGTTTTGCATAGTTAATCGTAATAATACGCTGCGCCTCGTTAATCTTCACCAGTACATAGAGCATGACAAGCGATATAAGGCCGATACCCAGCGTCAACCAGAACACGGTCGGATTAAATGGTAACGTAAACCAACCAAAGACACTTAATGAGCCCTGCGAGGTATCCATCAGTGACGTGCCGATTGTCGACAAAGTTGATGGCAGCTGGCTGATAATGCCAGCAAAAATCAAGAGGCTAATACCGTTGCCGACACCCTGCTCGGTAATTAACTCACCCATCCACATCAACAACATCGCACCGGCGGTCATCGCAGTAACGGCAACAATCCATTCAATCGGAGTAGGCTCTGACAGACCTGCCGCATTACCCGCCAATACTGTTTGACGCAAGATGTAAATAAACGCGATAGACTGCACGATTGCGAGTGGCAAAGCGATCATGCGAGTCCATTGATTAATTTTACGCCGGCCAGACTCACCGTCCTTATGTAATTCTTCAAGCTTTGGAATCGCCTTAGTAAGGAGCTGAGTGATAATAGAGGCGGTAATAAAAGGACTAAGTCCAACGAGCACAATAGAGAACTGAGCTAACGCACCACCTGACAGCAGGTTCAAGAACCCTCCAAAGTTACTGCCACCAATAACACTTTCGATCACTTGTCGCAGTTGCGTCGGCTCGGCAAGTGGCACTGGAATGTGCGCGAGCAGTCGATAAGCGATAAAAATACCTAAAATAATCAGCAATCGTCGCTGCATGTCTTTGTTCTTGAATGATCGGAAAATTGTCTTCCAGTTCATGTGTGTTCTACCCTCTTATTTACAACGCTACGCCATATGTAGCCATAATTCATCCATCATTATACTATAGTTCGCTCACAAAAGTCGAAAACCCCGCACCCTTTCGGGAGCGAGGCTCGACCGTAAAAAGGTACGGGGTAAATTTACTCGGCGGAGTTTTGTGACTTTACTTGCAGCACTAATTTAGCGCTGACCGTCTTGCTAGCTTCGTTTTTAGAAAAGCCATCCACTAAACATACCGTAAGCGAGTGGTTCGTGTACGTTGCAACGTAGTGATCACGGATGAATAGGCTATCGCTAGCTGCAGCAACGGCAAGGTTGCTACCGGATGGAATATCTACGTTGATGCTACTGCACCAGCCAGAAGAACTTCCGTACGTAATCGAAATCGTGCGGGGGTGTGTCAACGTTTTGTCGTCACCACCGTAGTTGGGGATGGACTGCAACGAACCACTCGGTACACTAGCTAACGAATGTGCGTCGACTGGATAACCCGCACTTTCTATCTGATGGTTTCCGGCATTGTACGCCACACGCGCACGATTATCCGCTTCCAATGGCTCAAAAATCCACCACCTGATACACATAAATCCTAAGGCGATTACAAAAAGAACGATCGCGCTTATCAGCGTGCCTTTACGGACAGAATCGCGCCGATCCTGCCTGTCGCGCACCTTTCGTGCGATCAGCTGTTCTAGGTCACGCGAAGCGGCTCTGATATGCGCACCGAGATGCTCCCAGACCTCGCTATCGAGCGAGAGCTCGTCGAGATTAATCGCATGTCCGCTATCGGTAAGCTCATAGTACTGAATTCTGCCGCCCGTTGCCTGGCCCGAACTGACAGCAACCTGCAACAGCGCAGTCTTGAATTCGATCTGCAATTCAATCGTCGAGAACCCTTCGGTTACGTATTTCTGGCATCGCCATACATAGTTACCAGAGGATATTTTCTTTAGTAATGAAAACCGTTTTGCCTCGGTCAACAAATGGAGCAGCTCGTTGCGAGCATCCGCGTATGGCCCCTGTTTTGGCAGGGACGCCTCTTTGCGTTTTTCAAAGAACGATATGCTTGTGTCTTTATTCGTCATTACGACTCCTGTAGTGTGCGTGCCGTTATCAATTTGATATGGACAATGTATAGAACTATATGATGTAATGTTATTTTAAGCAAGAATAAGCAGTATTGACGTCGAAAACCCCGCACCCTTTCGGGAGACGAGGTCTCGACCGTAAAGGTACGGGGTTATTTAGCGAATGTGACGTACATATCCACTGGCGACCTCGTATCGTCATCGACATGAAGGGGTGGTACGACGACCAGTCGAGGCTCATCAGGCGTACGTTCGACAAGCTCGGCTGCTTTTCGCATAATTGTGCGCAACTCATCGTCACTAATATCAATCTGCGGAAACAGCTGACGAACTTGACGTGCATCGAGAATGCGTAAATCCTCTTTCGTCACACCGTTGATATAGCTTTGGTGTGCAATGTTCGAAAAATCACTCGGCTGATCAAGAAGCTGAGGTAAATTCTCTGTAATCGCGTAATGACCATGCGCGCGAATAGATACAGCCAATGCAAATGCAATCGTTCTGACAAGACCCTGCTCGATGTCAGTCCAGTCATTACGAATGCCGACGATTAGCGCCGGCTCGTTCCGTGGAACTTGCGCCAGAATTCTCAGCGTCTGTGCTGCGCTGATCTTCGAGCCATTACCCGCTTTGTTAACTTTGACCTGATTGCGACCATACATAGTATGCCTTTCGGTAGGTGCGGTTACGCGTCGATGCGTACTGATATAAATTATGCAAGTTTGGTGCGAAGAAAGCAAACTAAAAACCCCGCATCCGTTAGGGAGCGGGGCTCTACCTAACGGATGCGGGATACTATTGTATGATGCGGCCAATAGGTCGTTTGAGGTTTTGTTTATACAGCCGAGAGATAATGATCCAAAAGCTTACGACAGCCAAAGGAAACAAAATACTATACAAGACTGTATCTTCTAGAGAATATCCGCCAGTCAGCATTCTCGTTCCGTATAATACTGCAAGCGAGAATATATACGACCACATAAAAATAATCAACAAGCGTATTCCGATCGGATTACGCTTCCAACCTTTGATCTTGAGTACCACAACTGTGACAATCATGAACACTGTAAAGATCAACGTCAGTATAATGGCGCATTTTATAACCATATCAGCCATGTCTGCCTTCTTTCAAATAGGTGCGACGAGTGAACGTTTAATAATTTATAATATCATAAACTGTAGTATAGTCAATCTGACAACTTACCCAAAATAAAAATACCCGCTATGTGACGGGTATTCTTATTGAAGATCTAAATCTTACTTGTCGCTTTTTTCAGCTTCTTTGGTGCTTTTCTTTAGTGGTGTGTCGATTTTTTCAAATGTACCACCAGCTTTAGTAATTGCAGCCTGAACGCTTTTGCTTGCGCCCTGAACTTTTAAAGTAACTTTTTCGGTTAGTTCACCGCGTAGGATAACCTTTACAGTGTGAAAAGGAGTTGCAATGTAGCCACCTTCGAACAGTGTAAAGTTGTCAGCAGTCTTGCCGGCGAATGCGTTAAGATGATCTAGGTAGACGACCTGCGCAGGAGTCTTAAGGCTCTTGAATCCGCGAGCTTTAGGAATAGCCTGTACAAGCGCGCGTGAACCACCCTGGAACATTGCGCGTAGTTTCTTACCAGTACGAGCGCCCTGACCTTTTGTACCACGACCAGCAGTTTTACCCTGGCCAGCTGAGATACCGCGGCCTTTACGCTTGCGGTCTTTGTTAGCAGTAACAGTTAGTTCGTTGTACTTCATTATTTAGTCTCCTCTTTTTCGGCTGCTTTTTTAGGAGCGGCTTTTTTCTTTGGAGCGTTTAGCCATTCATCACGCGGCACGAGGCTTTTTAGGGCATCGATAGTTGCGTACGCGATGTTGACTTTGTTAGTTGAACCAAGTGACTTGGAAAGCATGTTGCGAATTCCAGTTACACCGATGATTGAACGAACAACACCACCAGCGATAATACCGGTACCAGGAGCTGCAGGCTTAATAAGAACCTGTGCACCAGAAACCTTTACTTCGGCATCGTGTGGAATCGTATCATTAGCGATAGGAATCGTAATCATGTTCTTCTTTGCAACGTCAGTTGCCTTTGCAATTGCAGTTTGAACGTCCTGTCCCTTAGAGACACCAACGCCAACTTTGTTCTTGCGGTCACCAACAACGACAAGTGCTTTAAAGCGGAAACGGCGTCCACCCTTTACCACACGGGCAACACGGTCGATGTTAATAACTAGTTCTTCAAATTGCTTTGGCTCGGCTGGCGCTTGATCACGACGGTTGTCGCGGCGAGGAGCACGAGTGTTAGTAGTAGCTTGTTCAGCCATATTAGAACTCCAAACCTTCCTTGCGGGCAGCGTCAGCGAGCGCAGCAAGACGTCCAGCATACTGGCGGCCGTTGCGATCAAACACTACTGCGTTAATCTTTGCTTTTTTAGCTTTCTTTGCGATATCAGCACCAACAAATGCAGCTTGTTCGGTAACAGTACCCGTTTGCTTTGTTCCAACAGTAGTTGAAGCAGCAAGGGTGTGTTGCTTTACGTCATCAATAATTTGCGCGCTAACGTGCATATTAGAAATGGTGACGGTCAAACGTGGGCGTTCAGCAGTACCGGTAACTTTGCTACGAACACGGTTCTTTCGCAAAGTTTTGTTGAGTAATTTTTTAGCGAAGTTAGCCATGATTACTTACCAGCCTTTCCTGCCTTGCGAAGAATAACCTCGTCAGCGTATTTAATACCTTTACCTTTGTATGGTTCAGGCTTCTTTAGTGAACGGATTTCAGCAGCAACCTGACCAACAGCTTGCTTGTCGATTCCGCTGACAGTAATAGTCATTTTCTCGACAGTAAGCGTCACGCCAGCTGGTGCTTCGTATTTTACTGGATGTGAGAAACCAAGGCTCATTTCAAGTGCCTGGCCACCACCATTAACGCGGAAACCGACACCGTTGACTTCAAGCTTCTTTTCAAAAGCCTTCGTAACGCCTTCGACTGCGTTAAATAGTAATGCGCGCTGCAACCCGTGCTGGGCTTTAGCGATGCGACCGTCATCTTTACGAGTAACGATAGCTTGTGTTCCTTCTAGGGCGACGGTCACGTCACTCAGATGTGGAACAGTCAGGTTGCCTTTAGGGCCAACGACTGAAATAACATCTGAATCAACCGTGATTGTCACACCTGCAGGTACGTCAATTGGTAGTTTTCCGATTCGACTCATAATCTACTTCTCTTTCTTATTATTTGATTTCGATCCATTGATGGGCGAATAGCCCCAAAGTATCTGAACAAATTCAATTACTTTGATGAGTAATGCATTTATTTTAGATGGCATATTACTCAAATCTATTTCTCTTTATTCTTATCTTTACGATCCTTAAGGATAATGTAAAGGATGAATCCAACGGTTAAAGCCGCGAAGGCTATTTCTAACAGTAAAATTAGTGCGCTGGAATTCATAACGTTTACTAGTATACCTTAAGTAGCAATTCACCGCCAAGACGCTGTTTAACAGCTTCGTGACCAGTGATCACACCCTTGCTGGTGCTGATCAGGACGATACCACGACCGCTTTTTACGCGAGGGATATCAGCTGATGCAACGTACACGCGGCGTCCTGGCTTAGACAAACGAGTTAGTTCAGTGAACTTAGCGTTTTCGCCCGGCTTGTTGATAGTAACAACAAGTGTGTCGCGTGGCTTTCCAGCTTCAACTTTTACATCGGTGATATAGTGTGATTTTTTAAGTTGCTCGGCAACTACTTTTTTAAGCTTGCTTGATGGAACACGAATTTCGTGTTTGCCAACCATAGCCGCATTTCGAATGCGAGTTAGTAGGTCGGCGATTGGGTCAGTTGATTGTAATGACATATCTGTTTCCTTTCCTACCAACTACTCTTTGTTATACCAGGGATCTCACCCTTTGATGCTTTTTCGCGGAAATTGATACGGTTGAGGCCGAAGCGTCGCATGTATGCACGTGGACGTCCGTGAAGGACATCGCGGTTTTTCCAACGAGTCGGTGAACTGTTTAGTGGGAGCTTTTGCAAACCTTCTAGATCACCGAGTTCTTTGAGTTCAGCGCGTTTAGCAGCAAACTTCAAAATCATTTTCTTTCGTTTTTCGTCGCGAGCGACTGCTGATTTCTTAGCCATTAGCGTTTGCCTCCTTCTTTCTCAAACGGCATACCGAATTTTTCAAGCAGTGCACGTGAGTGAGCTGGATCTGCGTTCGTAATATTGAACGTTACCTGCAAACCGTGTAACACTTGTGTTTCTTCAAAGGTTAGTTCTGGGAAGATTGATTGCTCGATAATACCCAGGTTATAGTTACCGCCCTTGTCAAAACCTTTTGCGCCGATACCGTGAAAGTCACGGACGCGAGGTAATGCAACGTTTGAAAGACGGTCGAGGAACTCGTACATACGAGCGCCGCGTAGCGTCACGCTGATGCCAACACGGTTCATACCAGCACGGATCTTGAAACCAGCGATTGATTTCTTAGCCATACGGTCAACCGGTGCCTGACCAGTGATCTTTACTAATGTGTTTTTGACGACTTCGTAAAAACGCTTGTCATCTTTGTTCTTGCCGATACCAACACTCACTACGATTTTCTCGAGCTTTGGTACTTGGTGTACGTTCGCAAGATTCAATTCGGCTTGTAGTTCTTTGACAAATTGATCTTTGTACAAAGCTTTCAAGCGAGGAGTAGCGGCAGTAGTTGTAGCTTTTGCCATTACTTGATCTCCTTATTCTTTGCCTGACGTGCTAGGCGAACCTTCGCACCTTCGGCGTTTTTACTGTAACCAACGCGGCTTGTTGTCGCAGCTTTTTCATCAACAACGAGGGCAACCTTGTGCAGAGAAACAGGGACTTGGATGTCCTTGCTGCCGCCGCGTGGGTTTAGCTGTGATGGTTTAACGTGACGGTGCTTGTTGCCAATACCTTCGACAAGTGCCATGTTTTTCTTTGCAAGTACCTGAAGTACTTTGCCGGTTGTGCCTTTTTTAGCACCGCTGATCAGTTTGACGATATCGCCTTTTTGAATACGTTGTGCCATATTATAGTACCTCCGGTGCTAGGCTGATGATCTTTGCGTAGCCCATATCGCGAAGTTCGCGTGGAACGGGACCAAAGACACGAGTACCTTTAGGGTTCTTATCTTCACCAATAATGACACATGCGTTATCGTCGAATGAGATAGTGCTGCCGTCTTTACGGTTAATTGCTTTTTTCGTACGAACAACAACAGCTTTCACTACTGATTTTCGCTTCACAGCGCCCGTAGGGTTAGCTGTTTTTACGGTAGCGACGAAAATATCGCCGACACGAGCATAACGACGCTTCGTGCCACCAAGAACGCGGATACAAAGAACTTCTTTGGCGCCGCTGTTATCGGTTACTTTTAGTCGGGTTTCTTGCTGAATCATAACTAAGCCTTCGCCTCGTCTTCTTTCAGTTCGATTGAACCGCGTGATTTTTCAAGAATCGTCTCTAATTTGTATGCTTTTCGCTTTGAAACTGGGCGAGTAGGAGCAATGACCACGAGGTCACCCTTACTTGCTTCGTTTTTCTCATCGTGAGCTGCGTACTTGCGGGTCACAGTGTACTGCTTGCCATAAATAGGATGCGTTTCACGAC
>CAMPJF010000014.1 GCA_946886725.1 uncultured Candidatus Saccharibacteria bacterium
GTAATAATATCATATATATCATATAAGTCAATGAAGGCATATTAATTCATCTATAGTTCGTTGAATTTAGGTCGTATACCGCTTATACTAATGACATGAAGATATATCTGGGTGCGGATCATCAAGGATTTGCAATGAAAGAAGCAGTGCTCGCGTATTTGATCAAACGCGGCTACGACGTCGAAGATGTTAGTGGGCATGAATTAAATCCGGACGATGATTTCCCTGAATTTGCACATGCAGCAGCTCATAAAATACTCGGTGATCCGACGCACCATTCGCGTGCAATCTTGATTTGTGGTGGTGGTCAAGGCATGTGTATGGCGGCCAATCGCTTCCGTGGGATACGGGCGAGCGTTATATGGGATGCTTACGAAGCGAAAATGACGCGCAATGATAATGATAGCAATGTGTTATGTCTGCCATCGCGTGTTTTAGCAGATGACGACGTTGTCTGGAAGGATATTATTGATACCTGGCTCACAACGCCATTTGCTGATGCAGCTAGGTATAAGCGCCGTAATGCGCAGATTGACGAGGTATAGCCAATGAGTATTATTGCACCGACGATTACGGCGGAAAGCGCCGAAGATTATAAGGCACAGATCGAACGCGTTCATACGTTTGCGGACCGAGTTCATATCGATGTCGCTGACGGCGAATTTGCACCGACCTTTACGTTGAGCGCCGCGCAAATATGGTGGCCGCAGGACTGGACTGTGGATATTCACGCTATGGTTGCTAGACCAAGCGATCATCTCGAAACACTTATCAGCCTAAAACCTAATATGATTATTTTCCATGTCGAAACACAAGAAGACATCGTGCCGATTTTGCAGCAAGTTAAAAAATTCGATATCAAAGCCGGTATCGCGCTACTTAAATCTACCGTTCCTAGTACGGTAACCTCAGCCATAGAGGCAGCTGATCATGTCATGATATTTAGTGGGGATCTTGGCAAGCAAGGCGGAACGGCCAGCTTAATGCAGCTTGAAAAAGTGCGACTGATTAAAGCAATTCGCCAAGACGTAGAGATCGGATGGGATGGCGGTGTAAACGTCGAGAATGCTTTCGGTCTGTCGCAAGGCGGCGTCGATGTATTAAATGTCGGCAGTACTATCGCGACGGCAATCGATCCAAAAAACACTTATGCTACACTGGTAAGTGAAATTAATAAGCATGGGATTATTTGATGGTGAGTGGGCAATTAACAATATCGCAATTAGAGAAAAAGGCGAACGATGTTCGTCAGGATATCATCCGTATGCTCGAAGCTGCGGGCAGTGGTCATAGCGCCGGACCGCTTGGGTTGGCTGACATCGTCACGGCTCTTTACTTTAATATTATGAACATTGACCCGCAAAAGCCAGAGTGGCCCGAGCGAGATGTGTTCTTTTTAAGTAACGGGCATACGGTACCGGTGCAGTATGCTGTCATGGCCGAACGTGGCTATTTTGATGTCAGTGAATTAACGACGCTTCGTAAGTTTGGCAGTCGCCTACAGGGGCATCCGGAGCGAGAGAAATTGCCAGGGCTTGAAAATACAAGCGGGCCGTTAGGTAGTGGCTTGTCTCAAGCTGCGGGCTACGCCTATACGCTGCAGTATATCGACGACGTCAAGCATCGTTGGGTGTATGTCGTTACCGGTGACGGTGAACTGAACGAGGGTAATATCTGGGAAGCGGCGATGTTCGCTGGTAAATATAAACTCTCTCAGTTGATCGTGTTCATTGATCGAAATAACATTCAGATTGACGGTTCGACAGATGATGTTATGCCGCTCGAGGATCTTCGCGGTAAGTGGGAATCATTCGGCTGGCATGTTCAAGAGATTGACGGGCATAACATCGATAGCGTTATCGATGCGGCTAGTATGGCACGCGCTATATCGAACAAGCCAAGTGTTGTCATCGCCCATACTATTCCTGGCAAGGGCGTCGATTTTATGGAATACGACTACAAATGGCATGGTGTTCCGCCTAATAAGGAACAAGCAAAAGAAGCACTTAAGAAACTTCGCACATTGAATGGAAAAATTACCTCAGGAGATATTGAATAATGAACTATGCACTTAATCCTGATGTATATAACGATGACGTCACGTTAGAACCTATTCGTGCGGGATTCGGACGGGGGCTTCTAGCTGCAGGTCAGACGAATGAGAACGTCGTTGCGTTATGTGCCGATCTGACCGATAGTACGCAGATGTCACTGTTTAAAGCAGAATTCCCGAAGCGATTTGTCGAAATTGGCGTTGCCGAGCAAAACCTAGTAACGGTTGCTAGCGGTATGGCGCGCGCAGGTAAAATTCCGTTTACGAGCAGTTACGCCGCCTTTAGCCCTGGTCGTAACTGGGAGCAGATTCGCACGACAATCGCACTAAACGATATGCCCGTCAAGGTTATTGGGTCGCATGCCGGAATTAGTGTTGGTCCGGACGGTGCGACACACCAAATGCTCGAAGATATTGCATTGATGCGCGTGCTGCCGAATATGGTCGTACTTGCACCCGGTGACAGCATTGAGGCGGAAAAAGCAACAAAGGCAATCGCAGAGAATGGCAAGCCTTCATATATGCGCTTGGCCCGTGATAAAACGCCGATTTTCAGTACAGCGGATTCACCATTTGAGATTGGCAAGGCCTATGTCCTTCGTGAGGGTCACGACGTTACGTTGCTTGGGACAGGTGCTTTGACGTATCAATTGCTGGTAGCGGCGAAGCTGCTTGAAAAGCATCACATTCAAGCGGAAGTTATTCATGTACCAACGATCAAGCCGCTAGACGAGGAGACTATTCTTGCCAGTGTCCGTAAAACGGGTCGAGTCGTAACTGCAGAAGAGGCGCAGATCGCCGGCGGGTTTGGCGGGATTGTTGCGGAACTGCTTGGGGAAAAGCTGCCGACGCCGCTGCTTCGTATTGGAATGCAAGATAGATTTGGCGAAAGCGGCGAGCCAGCGGAGCTGATCAAGCATTTTAAATTAGATAATGTATCAGTCGCAGACCGAGTGCAAAAGTTCGTGACCGACGTGCCACGCTATCATCAAGGATTTTAAGGGGGATTTATGGGACTAACGATTAAACAGATTCGCGACAATACGATACGGGCAAGGCATTTGATGCAGCGTAGCCGCAGTCAGCATTTTGCGGTTGGTGCATTTAATATCGACAACCAAGAGACGCTTATTGCCGTCGCTAAAGCTGCGCAAAAACTAAACGCGCCCGTCCTAGTTGAAGTTAGCGATGGTGAAGTGAAGGCGTTGGGTCTCGAGAATATCCGTGACATGGTAGACAACTACCGCGAAGAATACGGTATCGAAATGTATATCAACCTCGATCACAGCCCCACTGTCGAAGATTGTAAGCGCGCTATTGATGCTGGGTTCGAGTTCATTCATATCGACATCTCGCAGGCGAATCATGACGCTACGACCGAAGAGATTATCGAAAAGACCAAAGAAGTGGTTGAGTACGCCAAGTTCACCGGTGCGCTGGTTGAGTCCGAGCCACATTATTTTGGCGGATCGTCAAATGTTCACAAAGAAGATATCAATTACGAAGAGATCAAAAAAACCTTTAGTACGCCTGAGGGTACGAAATCTTTCGTCGAGGCGACTGGTATCGACACGTACGCAGCTGCTGTTGGTAATTTGCACGGCAAATATCCCGTTCCGAAAGAACTTGATCTTGAGCTCTTGCAGCAGGTTCGTGATTCAATCGATTGCCAAATTAGCCTGCACGGCGGTAGCGGCACACCACTCCATTTCTTTGAAGAGGCAGCCCGTATTGGCGTCAGCAAAATCAATATCAATAGCGACATGCGGTATGTATTCCGCAAGACGCTTGAAAAAGTGTTAGCCGAAAATCCAGACGAGTATGCGGTCGTTAAATTGATGCCTGAAGTGTACGGGGAAGTACAAAAAGTTGTCGAAGAAAAAATCAACGCCTTTGGCAGTGCTGGAAAGGCCGTTGGATAATATGGCGGCAGTGCCTCGAGTTCTTTGTATTGGTAAAGCCACGCAAGATGTTTTTTTGAATAGTAGTGAATTTGATCCACATACCGAAGGTAAAGTGGCTTATACGCATCTGCCACTGGGTGTCAAAATGGAAGTAAGTGAAGTGACGTTTGCGACTGGCGGTAATGCGAGTAACGTTGCGGTCACGCTGGCGCGCCAGGGCCTTCATGTTGAATTTATGTGGCCGCTTGGTCACGATCCAGCGTCAGAAACGGTGCTTCGTGATCTTGACGAAGAAGGCGTTGCGACTGATCGTGTAGTGCGCCGCGCCCAATACCAGGCAGGTTATTCCACTATTTTGATCGCCACGAACGGTGAGCGCACGATTCTAAATCACCGCGGAGTATCAACCGATAAAAAAGGCACTGATTTAGATCTTGGCGCTATCGCTGATGCGGACTGGGTGTATCCAAGTTCGCTTGCGGACGGTGGTACGGAGCTTTTACGAAGTGTTATTGATCATGCTGAAAAATCTAACACCAAAGTAATGCTGAACCCTGCTGGGCCCGAACTTGCTGACCCAGCCAAGCTAAAAGCCCTGCTGGAGAGCGTTGACATACTATGCGTCAATAAAGAAGAGATGCAGCAACTTGTCGAAGGCGAAACGCTGGAAGAGCTTGTTCGTCATGGACTGAACTATGTGCCTGTGGTGATCGTTAGCGACGGTCCGAACGGGGTTGTGGCTAGTGACGGTAAAACAATTGTTCGCGCAGGGATGTACGAAGATGTTAAGGTTGTTGATCGAACGGGCGCTGGTGATGCTTTTGCGTCGGGATTCTTGTCGCAGTGGGCATTAGGTAAATCTTTAAAAGATTCGATCTTGTTCGCAAGTGCTAATTCGACTTCGGTCGTCACAAAAATCGGTGCGAAAGCGGGTATTTTGCATGCTGATGTTAAATTGCATGAGATGCCGCTATCGGAAAAACCATTTTAGCATTAACGTGATATACTATCTCTAATAGATAACGGTGGGTTAATAAAATGGCAAAGTTTCTACAGGATTTATTGCAGGCGGAAGAGCCTTTGTTTACGACGGCGCTACGTCGGCTAGAGCGGGCGGCTGGCCATTCGGCGATAGATGTGCGGTTAATTAGCGACACGATTACTCGTGCACATGACGTAATGCGTCAAATTGGCCTGGACCCTGCAGATACGACCGAAGACGAGCTATACCATTCACTTATTGCCCAGGCGGGTAATCGTGCGTTGTTTGCCGAGACTGAATTTGTTGGATTGTCATTTAACGGTCGGGTTATTTCGTTTAACTTTGACGACATCAACGAAAGCGTCGGTAAGGTGATGGGTCAACAGATAACTCGCCACATGCAGTTTTGCCTGCGCCGGGAATTGGTAAGTCGCTACAGCAATCACGAGCGGACGAATGAGCAGACCGTGCAGCAGTTCGTGCAGGACGCCGGACTGCCTGAATTATGGTATAATGAAACGAACGATCAACAGATACAAACAGACATAAAGGAAGAACATATGGAAAAACCGTACATTTTAGCAATAGGCGATATTTTTACCGATGCATTTATTAAATTACGCGAAGATAAGGCCCGTATCGACACCGACCCAGACGGCAGTAAGCGCCTGAGTCTGCCATTTGGTTCAAAGCCACCGTATGACAGCGTCGAGATTGTTCAGGCGGTGGGGCCGTCGCCGAATGCAGCCGTGTCGTTTAGTCGTTTAGGGTTGAATGCCGGATTGATGGCGTTTTTGGGCGATGATCAACCGGGTAAAGATTCTCTTGCGTATCTGCATGGTGAGCACATCGACACGACGACTATGGTAGCTCACAAAGATATGAAGTCGAATTACTACTACGTACTGCGCTATGGGGCTGATCGGACGATTTTGGTTAAAAATGAAGAGTATGACTATCGCTGGATTGCTCCTGAAAAAACACCAGATTGGATTTATCTTTCACTCATCAGCGAAGCTTCGTGGCAGCTTCACGAAGATCTGCTTGTATATCTTGAGCAGCATCCTGATACGAAACTTGCATTTCAACCGGGCACATTCCATTTCGAATGGGGTGCCGAAAAGCTGGCAAAAGTGTACGCTCGAAGTCATATTGTCGTTATGAACCGCGAAGAAGCTGTTGAGGTGACCGGAAAATCATACGACTCTCTGAAGGAGCTTGCTGACGGGCTACACGCGCTTGGTCCAAAGTTCGTCGTGATAACAGACGGCCCTAATGGTTCGTTTGCATCATATGACGGCAAACTCGTATCTATCCCTAACTATCCTGATCCTGCCGCTCCGGTTGATCGAACGGGCGCTGGCGATGCATTTGCATCGACTATCGTCGCGGCGCTGGCGCTCGGCGAATCGATCGAGACTGCATTGACTTGGGCACCGATTAACAGTATGAATGTCGTCCAGCACCTGGGAGCGCAAGCAGGGTTATTACGACGTGAGGATATAGATCAGTTGCTTGCGACTGCACCAGAGGATTACTTTGCAAAGGAGATCAATTAAGTTATGCGTTATCAAATTTGTGTTTCTGGAGCGGCGAGCGGTGATACAGTCAAACGTTCTCACCAGCTGGCGTTTGAGCTAGGTAAGGCTATTTCTGAACAAGGAAAAACGCTACTGACTGGTGCAACCGTTGGACTACCACATTATGCTGCAATGGGCGTCATGGCAGTAAAAGGTGATCGGGGCTTTTCAATCGGCTTTTCACCAGCCGCATCATTTCGGGAGCACGTCGCCACTTATCGATTACCTACGAAAGAGTTTGACTATATTAATTTTACGGGCATGGAATACGTCGGTCGTGATGTGCACTTGGTTCGTAGCGCGGACGCAGTTATTACCGTTGGTGGCCGTATGGGGAGTTTGCATGAATTGTCGACGGCCCTTGAAAGTCGTAAAGTTTGCGGCGTACTGCTGGGTAGTGGCGGGTTAGCTGATTATACGCCGGTACTACTTGAAAATATCGAGGCACCCGGTGCGCGTGACGTAATATACGATACGGATCCTGTACGACTGGTGGCGAAAGTGATCGAAGCCTTGGATCGTAAATATGCTGATTTCGAGCATGATGGGACGGATGCACAGGTAAGTAGTGCGCGCGCCGGCCGCGGATAGCAATGTCATCCTTTTCTGCGTAGAGAGCATATCTTTACTCAAGCGGCTTACTGCAATAGTAAGTCGCTTTCATTGTGGCGTATAATAAAGACAGATGAGTGATAAATTCCGCCTAGAAACGAAATACCAGCCTACAGGAGATCAGCCACACGCAATTGGTCAGCTTATTGAAGGACTGAATAAGGGGCAGCGCGAACAGACGCTTTTGGGTGTGACCGGGTCGGGCAAGACGTTTACGATGGCAAACATTATCCAGGACCGACAAGTGCCGACACTCGTCATGGCGCACAATAAAACACTCGCCGCACAGCTGTACAGCGAGTTTAAGTCATTTTTTCCAGATAACGAAGTGCACTACTTCGTCAGCTACTTCGACTACTACCAGCCAGAAGCATATATCACTAGTAGTGACACGTATATCGAAAAGGACAGTAAGATCAATGACGAAATCGATCGGCTGCGACATGCTGCAACAACGGCGCTGTTGACGCGACGCGACACGATTATTGTTGCTAGTGTCAGCTGTATCTATGGTATCGGCTCACCTGAAGATTATGGTGATATGTCTATCGTTGTGAATAAAGGCGAAAAAAGGCAACAAGATAAGTTCGTCCGACTACTGACCGATATTCAGTATCAGCGAAACGATATTGATTTTCATCGTGGAACATTCCGAGTGAAAGGCGATGTAGTCGACGTATTTCCGGCGGGTAACGATGTGGCATTTCGTATTGAATTTTTTGGCGATGAAGTCGACAGAATTACTCAGATTGATCCGTTAACTGGTGATATTTTGAAAGAGCAGGTCACTTGTATGATTTTCCCAAGCAGTCACTATGTTACGCCAAAACAAAAGTTGGCGGTTGCAATCGAGAACATCAAACGTGAATTTGCTGAACGCCTAGATTGGTTTGAGTCACATGATAAGTTGCTCGAAGCTCAGCGGTTGTCACAGCGAACCAAATACGACATTGAGATGCTGGAAGAAACCGGGTTTGTGAAGGGAATCGAGAACTATAGTCGCTATCTGACGAATCGCGAACCAGGTGAACAGCCGGCGACGCTCCTGGATTACTGTCCGGATGACTTTTTACTTCTGGTTGACGAAAGTCATCAGACGCTACCGCAGGTTCGTGGTATGTACAACGGCGACCGAGCGCGCAAAGAAGTGCTGGTCGAGCACGGTTTTCGCTTGCCATCTGCACTAGATAACCGTCCATTAACTTTCGCTGAATTTGACAGGCATATCAATAAAGCAATCTATGTTTCGGCGACACCAGGCGAATATGAACTGGCGCATAGTCCAGAGCCTGCGCAGCAGATTATTCGTCCGACAGGATTGCTTGACCCCGAGATTCAAATCCGTCCCACCGAAGGTCAGATCGATGACCTGATTGCGGAATTGAATGACCGTATCGCCAAGAACCAACGCGTACTCGTGACGACATTGACGAAGCGTATGGCTGAGGATCTTAGCTCGTATCTACTTGAACTAGGTATGAAGACGGCGTATATCCATAGCGAAGTCGATACATTAGAGCGAGGTGACATTCTAAAAGACCTGCGTACAGGCGTGTATGATGTGCTGATTGGCATTAACTTGCTGCGAGAAGGACTGGACCTTCCAGAGGTTAGCATGGTAGCGATTATGGATGCCGATAAAGAAGGCTTTTTGCGCAGTGAAAGTGCGCTTATTCAGACTATCGGCCGGGCGGCACGCCATCAGGACGGCACTGTATTGATGTACGCGGATAAAATGACGCGTTCTATGCAGGCTGCAATCGATGAGACTAATCGGCGTCGCGGCATTCAAGAAGCTTACAATGCCGAACATAATGTCACCCCTACTAGTATCGCAAAAGAAATTGATGAGGGGCTGCGAGCAATTATCCCAGATAAAGACAAAGACAAGCCGCAAAAGCTTGACCTTAAGAAAATACCTAAAGACGAGTATAAATCCTTAGTCAAAGATCTGACGGGTCAAATGGAGCTTGCGAGCGCTAATCTGGAGTTTGAAAAAGCAGCAGAGATCCGCGATATGATCGCCGACATTAAAGCAAAGATGTAAGTGATACCTTTCGCTGTTTCCAGCTCATCAGCATAGATACGCATCTATGGAGGTAAATCTCGACGACCTGATCAATTAGGATGTACTGTGAAACGCGCAGCCGCTACCGGTGTAGGGCTGCGCGTTTCACTTTAAGGGAGGTTAGGAGTCGGCAGTACGGGCGTATGGGTCCGCCGGTCGCTCGGCCGCTTTCTGGCGGTATGACTGCAAGGTTTCGCCAAGGGCGGTGCCGGAGAATTGGGCTTGCAGCGCCGGCAGAACTACGACATCTGAAGGTGTCGTAGCCCCTTCGCTTACGGGTTGCTGGACGGTATTTGGAGTATCCTTGAGGGGCACTTTACATCAAACCTTTCTGGTAGCCAAATCGGGCGGCGAAAATCGCCAAAGCGCGCATTTCTCTTTCCATGTCTTTGAATATTGGATCAAGGGATATTTGCGGATGAGGCTGTGGGTGTTGGGATTGCTGGGATGCTCGGTGTGTGTTCCAGGTTCGTTTGTCTTGCAGAGGGAACGCATATCTACGAGCGACCAGCCGGTTAGTTGCACTCATTTTCGTAGGCTGCGCCAATGTCACCATTCCTTTCTAATGATCAGATTGTCGAGGGGCAGCCGTCACATCTTACTGATCGTGAGGCTATCTCATAATTATAGCAGAAAATACGGTTAAAGTCAATGTGCTGCTTAGCGAAGAAATAGGATTAGCACTTGCAAAAATATATTACTTGTGCTATTGTAGATATATTGCATTCAATGAATGTCGAGCCTCTTTCAAAGACTAGCGCACGAAACAAATATATAGCGCAGCCACCGAAATATCCTCTCGCTGTTCTCATGGGTCCTCATTATAGGCATACCCTTAGACTGCATACAGTAAACATCAAGAATTAACGAAAGGGTTATTTTCTATGGCATTTCAACAAAACAGTAGGGGCGGACGCCCTAATCAAGGTCGCCCGCAAGGTGGTGGACGTAGCTTCGGTGGTAACCGTGGCGGCGGCGGACGACGTGGTGGCGGCAATCGCGGCCCAGCTAAAAAGTACATTCATCCATCAAAGTTTATCAACAAAGCAGTTGCAAAAGCTGACGAGGTTGCTTACGAATCGACGCATAAATTTGCTGACTTCCCATTTGGCGCACAGCTGCACCATAACGTCGCTAGCAAGGGGTATGATACGCCAAGTGCTATTCAGGACCAGGCTATTCCGCATATTATTGAAGGTAAGGATGTTATTGGCCTTGCGAACACAGGTACCGGTAAAACTGCAGCATTCTTGCTTCCTATTATCGAGCGACAAAGCGGCATTACGCTTCGACCGTCGGTCCTAATTATGGCACCAACACGCGAACTTGCTCAGCAGATCGACGAGCAGTTCCGTATCTTTGCACGTGGTTTGGATCTTTACTCGACATTGGTTGTCGGTGGCGTTAACATCGATCGACAGATCCGTGATTTAAAGCGTCGTCCACATGTCATTATCGGTACGCCAGGTCGTCTAAAAGACTTAATGCAGCGCCGTGTCTTGCAGCTAAAGAATATGACTACGCTAGTTCTTGACGAAGCTGACCGCATGCTCGACATGGGATTCTTGCCTGACATTCGTCAGATCGTTAATGAGATGCCACGTGAACGCCAGACACTATTCTTTAGTGCGACAATCACTCCTGAAATTTCAGCGCTCGTTAATGACTTTTTGAATGATCCTGTGACTGTTTCTGTACGGACATCTGAAACCTCAGAACACGTCGAGCAAGACGTTATCGAAGCTCGTGATAAGATGCACAAGATTGAGCTACTAGAAGAAATGCTTAAAACTTCGGCATACGACAAGGTATTGATTTTCGGTGAAACAAAATTTGGCGTACAGCGTCTATCTGATCACTTGGATAACATCGGTATTCCGTCTGCGGCTATCCATGGCAACAAAAACCAATCACAGCGCCAGCGTGCATTGAAGCAGTTCAAGGACAACCGCGTTAAGGTGCTGGTTGCAACTGACGTTGCTGCCCGTGGTTTGGATATTCCAAACGTTTCTCACGTGATTAACTTTGACACGCCGCAAACGTACGAAGATTACACGCACCGTATCGGCCGAACCGGTCGTGGTGGCGCACGCGGTCACGCACATACGTTTATCGAACAGCGATAAAATAGCTTGAACGAAAATAACTCTGTTGGTAACGACAGAGTTATTTTATATGTGAGCTAAGCGACATATTTATTCGAGAAATGATTTTGCGTACGTTAGCCCTTTTCTTGTCGACACCTCTTTAGCACCACTCGTGTCGACGGTTTCAAAAGGAATGTTCTTTGACGCGAGATGGATAATAACCTCACCGAATGAGCGACTGTACTGTCGTACTTGTTCGAGGGCGGTATGCGCATCGTATGACCATGATGTATTGTTTCGGCCACGTTTAAGCATTCGAGCGAGTGCCTCGTTTTCATCAACGGTCGCAATTAACAGGCCGGCTACCCGGCGTTCCTCGTCAATTGCCAAGCTTAGCAGGTCATCGGCTTGAGTCTTGGTTTTTGGATATCCATCGACAATCACGAGCTCGGCGTCGTCTGTGCGAGTTAACGCCTCGTTCATTACGCCCCATGCAACCTCGTCATCCAATAATTCCGTGGCGCGGCCGCCCTCAAGATGTTTTTTGATCGTGTCTGCGTAAAAGGAGTCGATGTGCTCGTCTTCAATGCTTCCACGGATTAGCGCTTGTTTGCCGATGGCGCGCACTGTTTCGCCAAATGAGATATATCGCGTTTCGTATGTTTGTTGTAGATTTTCAGCAACATTCTTCGCTAATGTGCTGCGCCCAGTTCGAATTGCTCCGCCGACAATAATCATGCTTCTTTCCATTCGTCCCTCCAATCTATTACGATCATCTGTATTTTTACTTTAGCACAGATACGTTTATAGGATATAATGGACCGTATGACAGTAATATCTCGTGATGATGTGCAGCATCTGGCACAATTAAGTAGCTTGCAGCTAACAGATGAAGAATTGGATCACCTACAGGCCGATATCGGTAATATTTTAGGATATATCGAACAGCTTGGTGAATTAGACACGACCGGTGTCGAGCCAACCTACCAGGTGACTGGACTGGAAAACGTATGGCGTGATGATTCGGTCATCCGTTCCGATGTAACGCGCGAGCAGATGTTGGCGTTATCGACCGAGTCAGCAAATAATCAGGTGAAAGTTCCGAAGGTATTATAAGATGAGTCGTATTTCAGTTATTGTTGACCAGATCAAAAGAGGCGAATTAACGGCACGTGCGGCAGTTGAGGCTGCGCTTGAGAAAGCAAAAAGTACGGATGAGTTTCATGCCTTATTAAGCGTCACTGAGGCGCGCGCACTTGAACGTGCTGACGAAATAGATGCGCGCATACACAACGGTGAGAACGTCGGCCAATTGGCGGGCGTGCCTTTCATCGCAAAAGACAACTTCCTTGCATTCGGTGCGCCAACGACAGCAGCGAGTCGCATGCTCGAGAAGTTTGATGCGCCCTTGCAGGCGACGGCGGTAGAAAAACTTGAACAAGAAGGGGCTATTTGTATTGGCAAGGCGAATCTCGATGCTTTTGCGCACGGTGGAAGTACCGAAAACTCGGCATTTGGCCCGACAAAGAACGCCTTCGATCAGACGAAGGTTGCCGGCGGCAGTAGTGGCGGCTCGGCAGTAGTGACGGCACTAGACGTTGTTCCATTTGCACTAGGGACGGATACGGGTGGCTCTATTCGTCAACCCGCGAGCTTTAATGGTGTAGTTGGTGTAAAGCCTACGTATGGTACGGTTAGTCGCTATGGTGTCGTTGCGATGGCGAGCAGTACTGATGTAATCGGTCCGCTCACCAGAACCGTAGAA
>CAMPJF010000015.1 GCA_946886725.1 uncultured Candidatus Saccharibacteria bacterium
AAGGTTACTTGTGAGAATGACGATTGTATTCGTAAAATCAACGCTGCGATTTTTGGAATCGGTTAACTTACCGTCCTCAAGCAACTGCAGCAGCAAATGGAATACATCGGGGTGCGCCTTTTCGATTTCATCAAATAATACGACACTGTATGGCTGACGTCTGATCTTATCGGTCAACTGCCCGCCATCATCATAGCCGACATATCCAGCCGGTGCACCGACAAGACGACTACTTGTGTGCCGTTCGCCGAACTCGCTCATGTCAATTTTAATCAAAGAATCTTCACTACCAAAGACCTCGCGGGCCAAAACCCTCGCTAGCTCCGTCTTACCTACGCCAGTAGGTCCCATAAATACGAAGGATCCGATTGGTCGCTTCGTACTGGCGACGCCGCTGCGGCTTCGACGAATGGCGCGCGCTACTTTTTCGACTGCCTCATTTTGACCGATAACAAACTTACCTAAATGCTTCTCAAGATTTCGAAGTAATTTCGCTTCAGATTTTTGCACACGCTTAACTGGTATTCCCGTCATCGTTGCAATTGCGTGTGCAACGTCGTCATCTTTTAATTTGATCGGACTATTTTGTTCATAGTCTTGACGCGTCTCTTCTAGCTTTACGCTAATCTGACTGATTCTGGTCTTGTATAGTGCGGCGCGCTCATAATCTTCACTCGCAACCGCATCTTCCATTTTTTCATTCAAATTCTTTAGTTGACGTGTAAAGTCGCGCAATTTACTAGGTTTTCGACCGGATTTTACGCGAACCAACGCCGCCGCTTCATCGATAACATCAATTGCTTTGTCCGGCATAAAGCGCTCACTTACGTAGCGTTCCGCCATATAGACCGCATCTTCAACAACTTCGTCACTCATCGTGACACCGTGGTGGCTCTCGTAGTGACTGCGCAGTCCTTTAATGATCGCAATCGTATCCTTGATATTAGGCTCTGGCACTACGATCGTCTGAAAACGGCGTTCCAGAGCGCTATCCTTTTCAATGTGCTTGCGATACTCGTCGACAGTTGTCGCGCCGATCAAATGCAACTCGCCACGAGAAAGCGCCGGCTTTAACATATTAGCCGCATCAAGCGCACCCTCTGCTGCACCAGCACCAACAAGCAGATGCAATTCATCGATGAACACTAACACGTTCTTTTGCTGGCGGAGCTCTTCTACGACTTTTTTCAAACGTTCCTCAAACTCACCACGATATTTCGTACCTGCAATCATAGCAGCCAGATCAAGCTGTATCACCCTTTTATCTAAAAGGTGGTCAGGGACGTCTTCGCGCGCAATGCGTTGAGCCAACCCCTCGACGATAGCCGTCTTGCCCACACCAGGCTCGCCAATTAAAACAGGATTATTTTTCGTACGACGACTCAATATTGTTACGAGGCGCTCCTCTTGATCGTCTCGACCAATCACAGGATCGAGCTCACCAAGCTTTGCCTTCGCCGTTAAATCAACGCCGAATGTCTCGAGCATGCCGCCGCGGCCTGCGCGACGTTTTGTTGGATTATTTTGCATAGTTTCATTATCGTTATACGATGCATTCTGACGATCGAAAAAGCCCTCTAATTCACCGACAAGACTACCTATATCGATATTCATATCTCGCAGCAAGACGGTTGCTCGTGCATTTTTTTGACTGAGAATACTGTATAGAATATGTTCAGTACCCAGATAGTCTTGGTGGAATTCCTGTGCAATATCCCATCCCATCTTTAGCGTCAATTTCGCCGTTTCCGATAGCCCCTTGGCGCCAGTGCTGACAACAAGAGTGCGCGGCGTTAAATTAAGGGCGAGTTCTGCACGATCAAGTGTTATGCCCGCGTCGGCAAGCACCTTGGCGCCGACCGACGAACCCTGTGCAAGCACGCCAAGCAACAGATGCTCGGTGCCAATATAGGCACTACCGTAACCTCTGGCAATTGCATCAGCATGCTGCAGGCTGACACGTGCGTTGTCAGTTAAATGCGATAAAAAATCTGCGAAATCATCTGCCATACTCTTATTATCAATCCTCCCTAGCTGTAGCGCAAGCGTTTTAAGCTGGTTTACACTCTTTACTATGTATTAGTATATCGAATAATTAGCACTCTCGTCAATAGAGTGCTAATATTTGACAACACTAGCTTTTTTGGAAAAATAAGCGCATACTGGCATGTACTAGTGTGAATTTACACGGAAAGATCCATATGTCCAAAGGAAAAGATCGCAAAAAAGAAGTCAAGAAGCCAAAGCAAGTAAAAACGGCGGCAGCATAATGACCCCGACATTGACCGTAGAGGAAATAACGGCAAAGCTGGAAGAGTTTGAACAAGACCCTACCATGGTCACCAAAGGCGCCTACAGCCCCTCTGCCGTTGACTATCCCGACAACCACTACCCATTCGTTCAGGTTCATCTTGCCTACTTAAAAAAACATAATCGTATCAACGCAGCACATTATATTTCTAATTTGGAAATAATGATCAAGCAGCGTTAAGCGATTACGCAAATAAAATACCTCCGCTATGACAGCGGAGGTATTTTATTTATGTTACGCCGATTTACTCTTCGGTTGATTCTTCAACAGCATTCATAAGGCTGTCTTCGATATTCTTACGAGGCTTCGATTCAGCTGGCTTTTCAGTCACAACTTGAGCTGTTTCGATGTCCAATTCGTAACCAGTAAGGCGGCTTGCTAGACGCACATTTTGACCACCGCGACCGATAGCGATCGATTGCTGATCTTCATAGACAAATACCTTTGCACGTTTTGCCGCTTCGTCAATTTCAACTTTCACCACTTCAGCTGGGCTTAGCGCATTACGAATAAATTGTTCATTGTTTTCGTCAAAGGTAATGATATCAATCTTTTCCTGATCACCAATTTCATTCATAACCGCCTGAACACGCGTTCCGTGACCACCGACGAATGTACCAACCGGATCAACACCAGGAACGGTTGAGACGACGGCGAGTTTTGTGCGACGACCGGCTTCACGAGCAATCGCCTTAATCTCTACGGCGCCAGTTTCCATCTCAGGAACTTCTTGGCGGAATAAATATTCAACGAAAGCTTCGTTGCCACGAGAAAGGATTAGTTGTGGGCCGCGGTTGTCGCGTTCGATATCTTTAATGAACACTTTAATCCGGCTACCGATGCTGTAGAACTCACCTTGGATTTGCTCGCTTTGCGGGATAATACCAGTCGCTTTACCCAATTCGACACGGATAACACGTGGTTCAACTCGCTGAACAGTACCGTTCACGATTGTACCGATCTTGTCTTCGTACTCTTCGAGTACTACTTCGCGTTCAGCCTCACGTAGACGCTGCAGAACGACTTGCTTGGCAGTCTGAGCCGCAACACGACCAAAACTGACAACTTCAAACTTGTCTTCGATTGTATCGCCAATTACTGCATCGGCTTTAACCTTTTTTGCGTCCTCTAGGCTGATTTCGACCGCATCGCTGCCGACCTCTTCGACGACTTCACGGGCAACAAATACATTCGCCGTACCGTCATTCACATTTAATTCTGCGCGAACTTCTTGGTCGCGTTCACCATTATCGCGACGCCATGCGGCAGCAATCGCCTGCTCGATAACTGATAGAACAACCTCTTCGGGCAAGTTCTTTTCCTCTGCGATCGTGCGGACCGCTAATGTCAATTGTTTAATATTTATATCTTCCATAACGAATTCTCCTTCTTTTTATGAAAAAATCCGACCTGCTGGCCGGAATAATGTACTGACCATAGTATAGCACCTGTCATTATCTGTCGCAAGTTATTTCACTGAAGCCGCCTTTACTGATACGTAAGGATTATCAATGATATAAAATCGCCACAACACCTCTTTCGCTTTACTAATACCGATGCGCGTTGCCGTAACGATATCTGGTTCAGGTAATTTCGATTGCATCACCAGCTTAAACGGTGCGACCGACAGATCATGTCCATTCATATCCAGATTTATTCCAAGCGCCTGACACAGCTTTGCGGGGCCATTTGTTACCTCGACCCCCTGCTTACCTCGACGAGCCTCGAGCACTTCAATACCGGTAAGCGGCTCTACTGCACGAATAAGCACGCCCGCGCCGTAACCTTCCTCACCAGCCACGATATTACAGCAATAATGCATCCCATACGTAAAATAGACATACGCGTGACCCGCCGGGCCGAACATCGTCTCTACGCGAGGAGTGCGTCCGTTAAAACTATGGCTCGCCGCATCAGTCTGATCGTATGCCTCTGTCTCGACAATCCTGACGCGGACTAACTTACCGTCTATTTCTCGTTCAAGAACAGATCCGAGCAGCCTTTTTGCAGCTGAATGAGCGTCCGTTACCAAGGGTAAAAACTGATGAGGAACTACCTGATTGGATTGCATACACTGCCCCCGTGGTTCGTTAACTGATCAATGTTCGCTACCATACTACCCGCTTTCCTTTATAGTAACCCGGTGGCACCACCCGTCAGCCGTTGGATCTCCTTGTCTATGTTGGCAATTTTTTCCTTGAATTCGGATTCGAGTTGCGCCTTCTCGGTATTGAGGTGGTGAACGCGTGCAGCAACCGCAGAAAGTGCAACGTCAGCCTGTTCTGCCTGCTGCTCCATAGCCGCAGCTTCCGCCTCCATGCGTTCCGCCTGCTGCGCGTCTATTCCAGCGCGCACATCATCACCGTCACTCGCATGAGCATCGGCGTTAGTTTGAAATCGGTTTGCCTCCTTATGACGGCTATCCGCCGTCCTGCGCAATTTTTCTGCTTCATTGCGTAACTGTCGTGCATCCATATAATAATCTCCTTTTCCACTATCTATTTTACTCCTCTGTCGATTCGTACAAAATGTTAAATCATAGTAAACTAGAAGTATGACAGAGCAAAACACCCCACTTGAAGGAACAAAATTAGCTAATTTCACACCGATTAGCTCGGTTCCTGAACTACAAATAATTGACATCGTAGAGGGCACGGGCGATGTCGTCCCTTCCGATGCAACGATTACCGCACATTACACCGGTGCTCTATGCAAAGACGGAACAATTTTTCAAAGCTCACACGATTTCGGCAAACCAATTAGCTTTGGACTGAATCAAGTTATTGCGGGATGGACGAAGGGCGTTCCAGGCATGAAAGTCGGTGGCACGAGACGCCTTATCATTCCATCGGCGATGGCCTACGGATCTGTACGCGCAGCAGCAAACATACCACCAAATTCCGACCTTGTGTTCGATATTGAACTCGTCGAATTAAATTAGTTAGCTTCCTCACTTCAAAAAAGCCGCTCAAATAATCGGGCGGCTTTTATAGATGTAGTGGGTTCTCAGTTGGCTATCATGTGACTATATGCATTTACAAATATTACAACGAGGACTATTATTAACGTAACCAAGATAAACATTCGTTTGCAAAAAGTATCAATTACATACTAATTCAAGGGAGGTTCATCAACTCTACACAATCAAAGGAGGTTCACAATGAAAAAACTATTATTAGGTTTGGCAATCGCAGTAGCTGGTCTAAGCGGAACGAGCGCATCAGTCGGTGCGACAGATAGCTGTTCAATTTCGAACACAGGCCCAGACTCAACAAATTCATGCGTTGTCAAAGACGATTTTACTTGTAAAGTCGAGAATGACAACAAATTCACGGTTATCAACAATAATAACCAAGAGGCCACATCGGGAGACGCCAAGGTCAGTGACAACACCTCTGGCGGCGGCGCAACATCCGGCTCTGCGACCAATTCAAACGGGACAGTCATCGATGTGACTATTACGAACGGTGGCTGTGTCGTTGCGGCAGTCACCCCCCCTGCACCCGTTGCACCGGTCGGTGGATCAGGCGCCGCGCCCGTTCGCCCCGTGGGCGGCATGGGAGCAATCAGTCCTGTTGCAGCGCCAGTAGGTGGCATGGGAGCAGCCCCAGCAGTTCTCCCAGAAACCAGTACCGAATCGACTTTCGGGATTACAGCGAGCCTGATAGGTCTTCTTGCGGCAGCAATACTTGGCTCACGTGTTGCACTAGGTACCTATAGTAAAATGCAATCGTAATCGAATACGGACGACGCATATGAATGAATGGTTACGTAAGAAAGCACCTTTCTACAGCCTCGCTGGCTTACTTAACCTTGCCGTCGGAGTGATGTTCTATACAGTGAACATCACTCCGATTCCCGCTTCAGCTGCGCCCATCTCGACCATCGTTTCGGCACCACGACCACAAAGGGCCATACCCGCCACACAAGGCACCCCAGTGCACATTACGGTACCTTCGGTCTCGATCGACTTGCCCGTAAAAGTTGGATCATATAACCCGGACAATGCCAGCTGGGATGTCGATCTAGATAACGCATACTACGCCGATATCTCTATGCCAATAAACAATAGCAACGGTACGACATTAATTTATGGTCATGCACAGTCACAGATATTTGAAACCCTACCGGAAGTACCGCCGGGCGCGGAAGCTATCGTACTAACGGACACCGGTTACGCATTTCATTATGAATACACGACATCACAACTAGTACCCCCCACAGACGTGAGCGTGTTTACCGCCAGTGGACCACCAAAACTCGTCCTGCAAACTTGCATAGGTATATATAGCGAGCTGCGTGGGCTGTACTCATTTAAATTGGTGTCTATTGATAAAATATGAACGAGCAGTTAATCCTACGATCCAGTGAAATTATCTTAAGTATAGCGGCGATTTTGGCGACCGCGACGATCCTACTTGCGACCTGGCATGACCTGCGCGTAATGAGAAAACATAAAAAAACCAATGCAAACCACCCCATTCCATCTGCAGTAGTAATAGATAGTACGCCAATTACCTCAATCCGCACGCTGCCGCCAATCTTTGCAAAGCTGAGCAACGAAACAGTAAGAAAAGCGCTCGCTTGGCATACGACTAAAATACGAGACGGCGGAAAGCGTAATAATTTTTTGTCATGCCATAACTTTACCGCCACCCTATTCGCGAGTATTGGTCTGCTGGCTTATATAACAATACTGACATATTTCTTCTACACCGCCGCGACGCTACGCAGCAGCACTTTATTAACCCTCAGCTGGACTGGCGTCAGCTTATGGCTTGTGGCGATTGTATGGTCAAGCGAAAAGATATCGCTAGCTAAAAAAAGTGGGATAACATTCGCAGTTCCCTTTATGTATTTTGTTTTTTACGTACTATCGTTTCCTCGCTTAATAAGATGCACGATACAAACAGTAAAATTAGCCACGAAACTACTTACGCCCCGACTGCAGCAGCTTGCTACAGAAATGCAGCTTGAATTATACTCAACAAGATTCTAGGCATGACTTGGCCCCGAACGAAATTCGTCCGGGGCCACTAGTAAATACTGATAAATTCACTTCTGCCGAAGCGGTCCGAAGTACCGACGTCGATACAGCTTAATTGGATCCTTAAACCCCTCGACATTGATATTCAGATGTTCAAACCGCGCAACAACAACACCGAATGCCGCAAGAAATCTTTTGATCGATCTTGGCGCGTTAGCTATCGCACCTTCGTTTGCAGTTGGCGTATAAGTGATATACCTGTCGCCTCCCTTACGTCCTTCAAGTGCGGCAAGCATAGGCGATTGATCTTTTGGCAGCTCAACAGCCTTTCGGACAAACCATTTAACTTGGCCGTTCGAGAGCGTAATGGTCTTGCCATGCTTTCGGCGCAATGACGATCGATTTTCGGTCAAATATTGCTCAATTGCGTCATCTATCGCCTGGTCCACTTTTAATAGCGGCGAGACGACAGTCTTTTGAAGCGACAGGGCGTTTGCGCGTATCGCCTGTAGCTGCGCAGTCGCCTCATCAATCTTCGGCTTGAGTTTTCGCTTTCTAGCGAACAGCGCATCGACTTCGTCTAGATTAGTTGGCACACTAATAGGCAAATCCTCTACTGCTGGCTCATCAGCCATATTCTTCTCCTAATGTTGCAGGAACACCAGATTTAACTAGCTATGGCAAATTATAAACTCGATGACAAGCGATGACAAGACTAGAAATGAATACACCCTGACCCAGTCGATACTGGGCCAGGGTGGAAAGTTATGGCATTGGCATTTTTTGACCTGGACAGGTCGAAAGCACCTGAGTCATTGCATTCTTTTCGGGCTGCGTTACCCATAACTGATACTTAGCCTTGATAGCAATTTGCCGAGCAACGTACTGACACCGAAACGCTTTGTTCGGCGGTAGCCAGGTTGCAGCATCCGCATCTGATTTTTGCTGGTTGGTCGGGCCATCAACGGCTAGTAACTCGAGTGGGTCATTTGCAAACGCTACCCTTTGTTCATAGGTGAGCGATTGCGCACCAGTTTGCCACGCATTGCTCAGTGCAACAACATGATCAATCTGCACGTCGTCACTAGTGTCAGCTCCTCGCGTGAACGCCACTGACTTACCAGTATACGGGTCGTTCAACAGTCCACTAACAACTTTACAACCCGCATCGTCCAACTGAATATCCACCAGATCGCGACGCAAAATGACATTACGTACATCGCAACCAGCCTGACTCTCCCATCCATCGCCAAATAAAGTACGTGAATATTCCGTATCTCCAGTCTTTGGCGCTCTACCCTTCACTGGCAGTTTTTCTAGGGCCTCAGCGGCATCACCACTTGGCGTCAGAGTTGTCGATGGTGTTTGCGGGGGAGAGACGCTTGGCTGCTGAAGGTTCGGATGATACGCGATAACGATCACTGCGATCACTAACGCGATAAACGCGACTATAGATCGTCTGGTTTTATATGCACGTTTCATAAACTTATTATACCTTTGTTATAATAGATAGATGAAGACAGTATCACGACTTATCCAACAATTTATCCCCGATCATTATCAGCTTTCGCTAACGATAGATCGAAAAGGTCGGGTTTTTAAAGGCCTGATCACCGTCAATGGCGAATCCACCGGTGATACCGGCAAGATTATTGTACACGCCAAAGAACTAACAGTCGAATCCGCCACTGTCGACGGCAAGACAGCCGAATGGTCCTTAGGCGACAATGATGAGCTATCAATTCTCCACCCGGACGTCCTCACCGGAAAACATGTCGCTACTATCTCATTTAGCGGCAAAATTAGCGATGCGATGCATGGTATGTATCCTTGTTACTACGAACATGATGGAGTAAAAAAAGAATTAATCGCTACTCAATTCGAAAGCCACCATGCCCGTGAAGTTTTTCCATGTATTGATGAGCCTGAAGCAAAAGCCACCTTCGATGTCACACTAGCTACCGAACAAGATGTAACTGTCCTAGGAAATATGCCCGTTCGTTCACAGAATACCCAAGATGACCTACTCGTCACCACGTTCGATACGACACCTCGCATGAGTACTTATCTGCTGGCATGGGTAACCGGTGAACTGCACCGAAAAACCGCTACCACCAAAAGCGGTGTTGAAGTTGGTATTTGGGCAACCCCAGCCCAGCCAATCGCTAGCCTTGATTTCGCACTCGATATTGCCGTACGAACAATCAATTTCTTTGATGAATATTTCGACACAAAATATCCACTTCCTAAATCCGACCATGTTGCCCTCCCAGATTTTAGCAGTGGCGCCATGGAAAACTGGGGACTAATTACCTACCGCGAAACAACACTTCTTGCCGACCCAGCAACAACCAGCATTAGCAGCAAACACTACATTGCGACGGTTATCGCACACGAACTCAGCCATCAATGGTTTGGCAACCTTGTCACGATGGAATGGTGGAATAATTTATGGCTCAATGAAAGCTTCGCCACCTTGATGGAATATATCGCCATCGATGCACTAGAACCCGATTGGAATGTCTGGCTTGATTTCTCCACCTCGGAAAGTATCATGGCGCTTCGCCGCGACGCGATTGACGGCGTACAGTCCGTACAAGTCGACGTCCATCATCCAGATGAAATTAGCACGCTATTTGACGGCGCAATCGTCTACGCCAAGGGTGCGAGGCTATTACGCATGTTACAACAATACATCGGCCACGAAGCATTCCAGTCCGGCCTAAAAGAGTATTTTGCAGAGCATGCCTACAAAAATACCGTCGGTGAAGATTTATGGCGAGCGCTATCAAAAGCGAGCGGCAAAGATATCGCTGAATTTATGAACACTTGGATTACGCAGTCGGGCTATCCAGTTGTATCGGTCACTCATGATGGCTCGTCCGTACACCTAGCGCAGGAGCAGTTTTTCGTAGGCCCCCATCAGTCATCAGATAAGCTGTGGCCAATCCCCCTTAACTCTCCATGTACGGAAATGCCCGAGATACTCACTGAACGTGCTACTACTATCGAACGCACGCACACGACGCCGCTACGCTTCAATGCCGGTGATACGGCACACTTCATCACTCACTACGATGTAAATTTACTTCGTCAGATTATAGATGAAATTCAGACTGGCAACCTCAGTCCTCTCGATCGTCTGCAACTTTTGAACGAACATACGCTCCTTGCTCGCAGCGGCGTGATTAGCAGCGCCGAGCTCATCCCCTTGCTAGACGCCTACCGTAGCGAACAAACAGAATACGTCTGGGATATTATCGCAATGACCATCGGCGAGCTAAAGAAGTTCGTCGACAGCGACGAAGCCAGCGAGAGACAACTGCGCGCACTATCGGCTAATCTTGCCCGTGAACAATACGAGCGGCTTGGCTGGACGACAATTTCCGGTGAAAGCGAATCGGACACGAAAATGCGTCCGACCATCCTAGGGCTTATGCTGTACGGTGAAGATCCAGAAGTTATCAAACAGGCAATCGAGCGATACCACGAGACATCAATAGAACAACTCGATCCGGAACTTCGCGCGTTAATCCTTAGTGCGGCCGTCCGGCACAGTGGTGATGATTCGATTATCGACACACTTCTTAAAAAGCATAAGTCAACCTCATCGGCTGAACTGCAGCAGGATATCGCAAGCGGGGTTACTTCGACTAAAGACATCTCTCGCCTAGTTACTATTCTGGATTTGATTAAAGATGAATCCGTCATCCGACCGCAAGATGCGGCGCGATGGTTTGTATGGATAATCCGCGGCCGTGAAGGGCGCCCCCTGGCGTGGCAATGGCTACAGAATAACTGGACGTGGATTGAAAAAACATTTAGCGGTGACAAAAGCTATGATGACTTCCCGCGGTACGCCGCAAGTAGCCTCGCAACACGCGATCAGTTAGACGAATATAAGAGATTCTTTAGCCCTATGCAGCATGTTGCTGCGCTGTCACGGGTCATAACGATGGGCGTTAGTGAGATTGAAGGACGCGTCGAACTCATCGAACGCGACAAAGACGCCGTTCGCCGGGCATTAGCCGAGCTTTAAGTAGTTTTTGACGACTGGTGGCTGGCCGCTGACGTCAACGGCCGCCAGTCGTAAATTCGCATCTTTGATTTTGTTTTTTAAGGCGTAATATTCGGCAGCAAATTTCATTTGACGATGCTTTTGCGCAGTGATTGCTGCCATTCCACCACCGTAATCATCCCGTTTACGGTATTTCACTTCCGTAAAATAGATTGTCTCATCATAGTAAGAAATAATATCGATTTCGCAGAATTTCGTTTTCCAGTTACGATCAATAATTTCATGGCCTTGTTGCTTTAAATAGTTAACTGCGGCATCTTCGCCTGCGTCACCAATCTGCCTGGTTGTAATCGTATCTTGTTTTTTATCATTCATCACGGCGAGAGATGCATCACTCTTGTATTTGTGTAGCGGGGCAAATGACAAGCGATGTAGTGGCGTTACACCGTGTGTATCAATCGCAGCACGGTGCGCCGCCGTTCCGTAGCCGACATGTGATCCAAATTTATATGCCGGATACACTTCATCCTGCTGCGCCATATAGTTGTCACGAGCCACTTTGGCGATAATTGACGCCGCTGAAACACTAGGTACTAATAAGTCGGCTTTTTTTAACGTCGTCACATATTCACCCTTGGACGTGTCTTTTAAAAAGTTAATCGTGCCGTCAATAACAATCTCGTGATAGGGAGCCTTGATCTGTTCAACCGCCCGTTTTGTCGCTAATACCAATGCCGCCGACAAGCCAATCCTGTCAATCTCAGATGCATCCACCCAACCTAGGCCATACCCAGCAGCATCACGCCTGATAATGACGTCAAGTTCGTCACGTCGCTTCTTGGTAAGCTTCTTACTATCAGTCAGTCCGTCTATCTGGACACCACCTAAAACGACCGCACCAATCACCAGCGGTCCCGCCCATGGCCCTCTTCCAACTTCGTCTATCCCAAGTATCATATACCTATTGTAGTCTATTGACTTTATTATGTTTTAGTTATACTGTATATATATTCCTACTACAAAGGGGCAAAATGCCGGAACCAGATTGGAAAGCAGTTCTCGTCGACGTCAGGGAAAGGCTGGGACAAGAACTCGCATCAGAACGCAAGAACAAGGATCTAGAGGCCCAACAATTAGGCTATGCGATTGTTCGGAGTCAAGATGCAGACACGTCATCTGCCGTCGCCAGAATTAAACAGCTGGATGCCAAAATCGATGGACTAAAATCAGGATACGATCTGACGAGCGGATATCTGAACGGTTCATACGTGCTACCCAAATCGACCTAAAGGAATACTCTATGGGGAGGCGCCCAATACCGCGCCTCCCCACTTTTATTTCACGAAAAATAATAAAATCGCTCGATTAGAACCGAGCGATTTTATTATATCAAGCGATATTATTCTGCTGATTCTTCAGCTTTTGGCGCTTCCTTTACAGGAGCTTCAGCGACAGTGTTAACACCTTCGCGATCAAAGTTCTTAGCGACAAGACGGGCACTTTTACCACTTCGGTTACGTAGGAATGAAAGATAGTTGCGGCGAACTTTCGCACGGCGAACGATTTCTACTTTTTCAACGAGCGGGCTGTGAAGTAGGAAGCTTTTCTCTACGCCAACACCACTGGTAATCTTACGAACAGTAATTCGTGAAGTATGTGATTCTTTGTTGTCGGTGCGAATAACAACGCCTTCAAAGATCTGGATACGCT
>CAMPJF010000016.1 GCA_946886725.1 uncultured Candidatus Saccharibacteria bacterium
TGTAAATAACGATCAAAATCAGGATCTCTTGTTCGCGAATGTGACTACTGACTCCGTTTCGGTCTTGCTAGGCAACGGGAACGGTACATTTGCAACTCAAGTAGATTACGCGGCTGAGGATGGTAGTGCATCAATTGCTGTCGCTGATTTCAACAATGACCAAAAACTAGATGTTGTCCTGGGCTCTCAGACGACTACTAACGTTTCAGTCCTATTCGGTAATGGCGACGGCACCTTTGCTGCTAAAGTAGTGTATCCTGCGCAAAATGGGGTTACATCGCTTGTCACGGCTGACGTTAATGGTGATGAGCATATAGATATTGTGACTTTTGCTGACATCACGTCGACGGGTATGCGAGTCGTACGCAACAATGGCGATGGAACGTTTGCTACAGCCAATTTCTATGCTACGAGTGGCTTTGCTGCTTTTGGCGCTATTGATGATGTTAATGAGGATGGAGCGCCTGACGCGGTTGCCGTGACTAAAAATAATAATGCCGTATCAGTGCTCTTGAATGGCTTTAACTACCCGGCACTGAGCGCGGTTAACACTGGGGCTGTGGTCCCGGCAAGTGCAAGTAACTTTCGCTTGCGTATAAATCTGGGGGTTACCGGAGCTGATCTGAGTACGGGTAGTCAATTCAAGCTCCGCTATCAGCAGAAATCGGGTACGTGCAGTACAAGTCCGGCCGCATACGCAGATATTTCTACCACGACGCCAATACGCTACTACGACGACCCGACTCTGACTGACAAAAGTGCGTATGTTCCAACAGATCTGGACCCCACCCGCTCCGGCGTGCTGCTGAGCTATCAGACCTATAACGAAAGTAATACGTTTGGTTCGACGTCAGCTGTGTTTAATGGTCGTGACGGTTTATGGGACTTGTCATTGGCTGTTGAGCCTGGCGCCACTCCTGGTACTACATATTGTCTATTGGCTACGAAATCGGACGGCACTGCACTAAATAACTACAGCGTTATACCCGAAATTACTGTTCCATCACCAGCTTTGGAACAGTCGTCGTATCGCTTTTACCAGAACGCAGACAGTGCTACGCCAGGCGCACCGCTAGCGGCGCAAAATATTAAGCCAACGCTGCCAGTACAGTCTTCATTTCGACTCCGTCAACTGCTTCGTCAGACAAACGACACATCACCAATCGGAGAGAGTTTTAAATTGCAGGCTGGAGAAAAAGTTACCTCTTGTAGTGCTGCGTCGTATACTACTTTAAGTGACAATACGGACGGCACGCCGTATAGTACTGGGTTTCAGGAAACGGCAGCTTGGATATCTGGATTGAATGATAGCTCTGGAACATGGTTTAACCCCGAAGATGCACAAACCAATGACGGTGAAGTGACTAACTTTTTCTTTAATGGGAGGCCGGTGGCCTCGGCACCGATAATAGCAAGCGAATTTGGTTTTTCTATTCCTAGCGAAGCTACGATTAGAGGGATTGAATTTCGATACGAAGTTACTTCCTCTACTGAGGTAGGAGAGCAGGATATTTACCTGGTTAAACAGGGGACTACGTCAGTTGGTACCGATGCTGCATCTTTAATCATGTTTACTGATAATACGGCATATACAAAGGGGAGTCCCACGTCACTGTGGGGAACAACATGGACACCCGCAGAGATAAATAATATTGATTTTGGAGTGAAGTTTGCCGCGTGGGTGTGGGCGGATGGATCGGAACCTCCGGCTATCTCAATAGACTACATGTCTTTAAATGTGCACTATACGATAGGGACGAGCTTTTCTAGCTTTGCCGATAATCCAGGTGTACCTGACGGTCTGGCGATTGCGGCGAACGCCACTGATCCAACGCCCGTTAGTGGCGTGGTTATTCCACAAAACTATAGCGATAACGAGACATTTGCAACGCGCACAAGTCTACAGAATGGGCAGAGTGGTCTGTGGGACTTTGCACTACGGAGCGATCCCAGTTGGGCTGGAAAAACGTATTGCTTCCGTGTTGTAAATGGCGATGAATCGCCGCTAGCAAACTACGCACAGTATCCAGAGGTAACATTTACTACCGCCGGTCCGACGCTCAGTCAGCAGCTGCGCGGCGGGCAGTCCGTCGTCAATGGCGTAAAGCGTCCATTTAACTGGTAGTTCATCGCGCTAGTGCTGGGCAGATAGCTAACGGCTTGTTTTTTGCTTAATACACGATAATGGGAGTATAATCTAGCATAAGCATTGTGCTGACTTATGCGACCGTGTGCAATGTAAAACACATAACAGGGACAGGGGAATCTGGGCGCGGTATGTCGATAGAAAATCGGCGGGTAAGTATATGGAGAAACACCTTTATTGTAGGTGTGTTTTTGCTTGTTACCGTCCTTTTCTCTAGTGTAGTGCTTGTTTCTAGCGAGGTGCGCGCTATCCCAGCTAGGATTAATTATCAGGGTCGGTTAACTGATGCGAGCGGCACGGCAAAGCCTGACGGGCAGTATAATATGAAGTTTAGAATTTATTCTGCGGCAAGCGGAGGAACGCTACTGTGGTCTGAAACGCGCGAGACTACTAACCGCGTCACTTTAACTGACGGGCAGTTTAATGTGCAACTGGGATTGGTGACGGCAATTCCTTCGTCGGTGTTCGCCGGCGGGTCGACGTATTTCGAGGTCGAGCTGCCAACGCCCGCATCGGCAACCTGCTCGACTGCGGCATGCGGTGTGTATACCGAGGGTGCCATGTCGCCGCGCCAGCCGGTTTCGTCGAGCGCTTACGCGCTAAACACCGATACGCTTGATGGATTCGATTCGTATGATTTTGGGCGATTAGACTCTGTGAATAGCTGGAATGACCAACAGATTTTTAACGTGGGGGCCGAATTTAACAACGCTACTCTTGTGGCGTTTGATGGGACGAGCGCTTTCAATGTGACAACTGCGAGTTTTGAGCAGATGCTTAAGGTCGATACGACAAATAAGCAGGTGTCGATAGGTACGGGTGCGAGCGGTTCGAATTATTTTGGTACGAATACGATTGGCGGCATGCAGGATGTTGGTGACTTTGATAATATGAACTTCTCGCGATTTTTGACTGGCGGCACCGCAGGAGCGACGTCTCAAGCGTCGGTCTATATGGCTGGACCAATCGGAGCAAGTCCGAACAATAAGTACACAATTGCTATATATAGTGGCACGGCAACGACGCCGACGACGCGTATTGCGGTCAGTTCGGAAGGGACATTGGCGGTCGGATGGAATACTGTCGCTATTTCGGCAACACTCAGTCCGTCAACGTATTCTTGGGTGGGTTATAACTCAAACGGCACTGGCGTTCCGGAGTCAAATAATATGAGCTACGACGAGACTGGTACGTCATTTTATAAAGTGAACGCTTACACCAATGGCTTTCCTAGTACGATTACGGGTGGTACGACAGGAGGGAACCAAAAATTCTCTATGTATGTCGAGTTCGCTGGCACTGGCGCCGCGCTGACGACAACAAATAGCGGGATGGTAGGCATTAATACTACCTCTCCCACGGCAACATTGGACGTCGCTGGGACCGCGCGCTTTAAGAATAAGGCAGACTCCGTGTCGGCTTTTCAGATTACTAATGCCGCCGCCGATAGTCTTTTTGTCGCCGACGCGACGAATAGCCGTATTCAAATTGGTTCGGTGGCTGCCGATGCGACAGGTGTTGTACTTGTGCTTGATACGAAAAACACTTCTGGAGACCCTACGGGCGTCGTGGGCGCGATGTACTATAACAGTAACATGGGTAAGTTCCGCTGTTACGAGGGAGCGGCATGGAATAATTGTATTCCACAGACGGTTGTAACGCTGGCGAGTGATGTCGTGAATAATAATGCGACAGCCAACACTATCGCTGACGTGACGGGATTGTCGTTTCCGGTAGTTTCCGGCCGGACCTATCGCTTCTCGGCACTTGTTTACTATACGGCTGCGGCAACAACGACTGGGTCGCGTTGGTCAATTAATGGCCCGACGACGAGTATGCTGGCATTTACTTCGCGATATGGTGCGACTGCTACTACTGAAACGTTTAACTATGCGACTGCGTATAATGCGCCAGCCTCGGTAAATGTTTCATCACCCGCAACGACAGGGAACATTGCCTTAATAGATGGTGTATTAACCCCGTCCGCGAACGGTACGGTGGTGGTTAGGTTCTCATCGGAGGTATCGAGCTCTGCAATTACCGCCAAGGCGGGGAGTACACTAACCTATTGGTAAATGGTAGGATAGTAATAGGAGAAAAAGAATGAATAATGTACCGCGAAAACACATGGATATTGCGTCACCAAACCGATCGGTGCAGCGTCCAAAGGCGAAGTTTAACCCGTCGAAACAGCAGTTGTTGCTACTTGGCGCTGTGTTATTGCTGATCATTTTGCTAGTCACCGGATGGCAATGGTATAAACAGCGTAACGATTTGCGTATCGACCCCACTAAATATCAGGTAATTTTTCTTGATAATGACCAAGTATTTTTTGGTAAGTTACAAAATACACACGGCGACTACCTGACGGTGAAGGGTGCGTATTACGTGCAAGGCCAAAATCAAGATGCCGCCGAGCAAAAGCCGGCTGATCAACAGGAAAGCACGCAGCTACTGAAGGTCAGCGATACAGTATATGGCCCCGATGACTCGATGAGTATCCAATCTGACAAAGTTTTATTCTGGCAAAATTTGAAGAGCGACAGCAAGGTGTCGAAGGCGATTGATTCGCAAAAATAAAAAATGCCCGAACTACCCGAAGTTGAAACGGTTCGCCGAGGTCTGAGTGATTTGATTGTCGGTAAAGTAATCGCAGCCGAGCAGCACGATACGCCCAAAGGATTCCCGAATGCACCGGGCGATGTCGCACTGTTTCTGGTTGGGGCGACAATTACCGCCGTTCGGCGGCGCGCAAAGGTGCTGCTTGTTGATCTGTCGACAGAGTATACATTAGTTATTCATTTGAAGATGACCGGTCAGTTAGTGTACCGGGGCGAACGCGTTTTTGGTGCGGGGCACCCGAATGAAAGCCTTATCGGGATGTTACCAGATCGGTCGACGCGCGTTACGATCACGTTTACTGATGGATCGCATCTATATTTCAACGATCAACGCAAATTTGGTTGGATGCGACTGATGCCAACTCTTGAGGTGCCGAATATTGATTTTATGAAAAAGGTTGGCCCCGAGCCATTAGAGGCTGATTTTACTGCGCAGGAGTTTACGACTCGATTTAGTCGTCGAAGTAAAACGAGCATCAAGGCGGCGCTGCTTGACCAAACGGTAGTAGCGGGTGTGGGGAATATCTATGCCGACGAAAGTCTATGGGGCGCTAAGATTCACCCTAAGCGCCTTGTGGGTACGGTTAGCGACGACGAATTTACGTCGCTCTATACCGAACTGCGCGCCGTAATGAATCTCGCGATCGAGAAGGGCGGCTCGACTGACAAAAACTACGTCAACGCCGAGGGTAAGCGGGGGAGTTACATGGATTTTGCTCGAGTGTTCCGCCGCGAAGGCCAAGCGTGTCCTAGGTGTCATGCGGAAATCATTAAATTCAAAGCCGCGGGTCGTGGAACGCATGTTTGTCCTGTTTGTCAGGTACAATAGGGATAGATGATAACCATTTTAACTGGCGAAAATAGCTTTGAAATACACCATGCGCTACAAACCATAGTCGGCTCGTTTGAAGGCATTCCAGAACGAATCGACGGGGGTGAGCTGGAGTTAAGGCAAGTTCCTGACTTGTTAATGGGCGGCACGATTTTTGCTAGTCGCCGCTTGGTGGTAGTAAAAAACTTATCAGAAAATAAAGCCATCTGGCCAATTTTTTCTGATTGGCTGCCGCGATTGAGTGACGATATTCACCTGGTACTCGTCGAGCCGAAATTAGATAAACGTACAAGGACATACAAGGACCTGCAAAAGACTGCCGAAATCACAGAGTTTCATGCCTGGACTGAACGCGACATAGCAAAGGCAGAACAGTGGGTTGCGGGTGAGTCTCGCATGCATGGCATCGATATCGATAACGCTTTGGTGCGCCTGCTCGTCCAGCGTGTCGGCCCTAATCAGTGGCTGCTATATTATGCGTTGCAGAAGTTATCCGTGCTCGATACGATCACTGCCGAGGTTATTATGGACGTCGTCGACGCCAATCCTATGGAGAGCGTATTCGAGCTATTCGATGCAGCCCTACGGGGAAATGCCAAGAAGGTAAGGCAAATGATTCAGGCGTTGGAACTTACCGAAGATCCTTATCGGTTATTCGGACTGTTGAGCGGACAAGCGTTTCAGTTAGCTGTATTATCGACGGCTGCCGATAAACAAAACGCGGAGATCGCCAAAGATCTGGGTGTCCATCCATATGGGTTAAGTAAACTGGCGGGATACGTGGATAAAAGAGGTCGAACGGGCGTAAGACAAATCGTCGCTGTTTTTGCCGAGGCTGATACGGCTATGAAAACGTCTGCCACCGAGCCGTGGCTTCTTATTGAACGTGCGCTCATGAAGGTGAGTATTTCGTAGTGAGTGTAAGGGGTGGGGCGATGCGTAAAGCAGGCTTTACTATCGTTGAATTGCTGATCATTATCGTAGTCATTGCGCTATTGGCCGCGCTGGCGATCGTTGCATATAACGGCGTACAACAAAAGGCCAGGGTTGCCACGACGAGAGCTGAGATGCTGTCAGTGGGTAAATCGACAGAAATATTTCGGGTTCAGTATAACCGCAGCCCGACAACGGCCACTGATTTTTCATCAGTTCTGAAAGAGGCAAGATTGTACGATTCGACGCGGACGACAGAAAAAAGTTACGCAATCTGCGCGGATACGTTTGGGTATGCTTTTGTCGCATGGAGTCCAATGGTCGATTCCTATAAAAACGGCGATACGCTGTATTTGTACGCATCAGGCGGTGGTCAGCAAATTTTCGAACTACCCAACTCATCACTTAGTAGTGCAAACCAATTAGATAAGATTTGCGACCAGGTGTACGAAGCATCGATTTTTGATGCGTGGACGTACGACCTTCCGTAGACGAAAATCATCAATTTAAAAACGACCGAACGTACTCGGTCGTTTTTGCGGTATCAGGGGGAAGACTACTTAGTGGTCTTTTTTGCGGCCGGCTTCTTGGCTGGGGCTTTTTTTGCAGTAGCAGGTTTTGCGGCAGCTGGCTTCTTAGCGGCGGCTGGCTTTGCAGCAGGAGCTTTTGCGGCCTTAGGTGCGGCAGTTTTCTTTGCAGGTGTTAATTTAACGCCAGCATCTTTAGCGACCTTTGCAAGACCAGCCTTGCGACGAGCAACGGTATTTTTCTTTAAAAGACCTTTCTTAACAGCAGTGTCTAGTTCGCTGTGAGCTTTCGAAAGACCTTCGCTTGATGGCTTTGCAAGAAATGCTTTTGTTGCTTCCTTGATTTCGCGCTTGATACCAACATTACGCTCGTTGCGCTTGATGGTTTGCTTCATACGTTTGATAGCTGATTTGATAATTGGCATGCTGTTCCTTTAGTTCTTAAAAGTTATAGATATAATCAAGGTGTAATTATAGGGGAAAAGGTCTTTTTTGTAAAGTGTTGACATGTTGTTGACTCCTTCAAACTACTTATGGTATAGTTGGGGCAAATCTCGGACAAAATAAAAAAACAGGAAAACCCTTTAAATGAACGATGGCAATGCTAAGCAACAGATCGTCGATAAGATCAAAAACAGTACTAATATATTAGTAACTGTCAGTAATAATCCATCGGTTGATGAACTAAGCGCGGCGCTTGGTTTAACATTAATGCTGAACAAAATGAACAAGCATGCCACCGCCGTATTCAGCGGAGCGATCCCACCGGCAATTACTTTTCTTGATCCGCAAAAAACTTTTGAAGATACCGTTAACAGTTTGCGCGACTTTATCATTGCCCTCGATAAAGAGAAGGCAGATCATCTTCGCTATAAGGTTGAAGGAGAAGTGGTTAAGATTTTTATTACGCCGTATCGCACGACAATTACGAATGACGATCTTGAATTCAGCCAGGGTGATTACAACGTAGAACTAGTCTTGGCACTTGGCGTTAAAAAGCGAGATAATCTTGATAAAGCATTAGAGGCGCATGGCCGTATTTTGCATGATGCAACCGTCGCTACGATGAGCGCAGGCGAAATCAGCGAACTTGGCAGTATCGACTGGCACGAGAATAACGCAAGTGGTCTGAGTGAGATGCTCGTCAGTCTTAGTGATTCATTAAAAGGCGATAAGCCGCTTCTCGATGAGCAGATTGCAACTGCTTTCTTGACAGGTGTTGTTGCGGCGACTGATCGGTTTAGTAATAATCGCACGTCATCCAAAGTAATGACAATGGCGGCTCAATTAATGGCAGCTGGCGCGAACCAGCAGCTTATCGCCGCAAAGCTTGAGGATGCAAACGAGATTACTGGTGATCGTGCGGCTGCTCCAGCTTCAGCAGAGATTGCAAGCCCAGCGGGGATTGATTCTCACGCTGATGGCACGACGGATCTTTCCGAGGGTGAATCAACAAAGTTGAATCGTACTGACGCGCCGATAGCTGATGAGCCAAAGCCAAATGATGGATCACTCGACATTAGCCATGAGGCACAGGATCCAATCGATGAAGTTGCTGTTGAAACGGCGAAGCGTCAGCAGGAAGAAGCGGCCCGCATCGCAGAGCAGAACCTTGCTGCACAATTGCCAGCAGTCGTACCAATGCCTGCTCCGATTACAGATCTAGGCAGTGATCTTGCCGCCGAAGCGCAGGCAGCCGTCGAACATCCAAAAATTATTACACAGCCGCTACCTCCTCTGCGTGGACCGGTCGCCAACGATGCGTGGCAGAATGCCACACAGACACCGAGTATGGGTGGGACGTTAAATGCGACAACTGAACAAGCGGCCGAGGACCAGCGTAAAGCTGATGAAGTTGACCGCAACCATACCATTCTGACGCATAACAACGGTGATTATATTAGCGCTGATGACGCACCAAGTTTTCAAGCGCCCTTAAACTCAGCGAGTATGCCATCTGACGAGGCGCCGCTGCCAGATTTATTCAACACACCATCAGCCCCTAATAGCGTTGATGCGGTCATGGAATACGAGGAATCAACCCCTCCGTCTTTCTCGCAAAAGGCCCAGCAAGTTGTGACGCTTGCTGATATCGATGAACAGAATCGTCAGCCTCACGAAGAGGCGCGTGCAGCTGTAGATGCCGCATTTGGTGCGGTACCATATACGCCAACCGATCCAATGCAGCCTGCGCCAACACCAGTCGGTCCGTCTCCTGCGGCTCCCGTTTTGCCGCCGCTGCCTGACTTCTCGACGTTGCCGCCATTGCCGCCATTATCTACGACGCCTGCACCGCTGCAGGATGCTGGTGGGCTGCCACCGGAAAAGCTTGAAGATATGTTTGCACCAGCTCCGCAATCTGCGCCGCAGCAGCCGCAATCCAATGATCCAAAGCAGTTCAAGATTCCGGGTCAGCCGTAGCGACGACGAATCGATAAAAATAGATGACGACACAAAGGTCATCTATTTTTTATGTTTTGACGATAAAATAGTCCAACCCTAGGTCGTCTCCGCGATGAGCGATGTGTCGCTCGCCGTCATGGCGCTGCGTGTGATGAGAACGGATAATAGGAATAAGCTCGTCGTGGAGATGGCGAGCATCAACGATTTCGTCAATTTGATCATCAGGACGCCCGGCTTCCATATAGAGCCAGTTTATATTGTCTACTGGCGCCTCTTTTGTAGAGAGGCAGCACAGACGGATACGCTGAAAGCGGCTATCCCGTGATTTCATCTGATAAAAGACTTGGCAGGTAATACGAGCGGCGACGATATGATCAATATGTCCGGTGATGCCGTTCAAGTCGTTCGTCATGAATTCAATCTGCGTATCGACAGGAGCTGAGTTGATGATCGGGGTAATGAGCTCGATAACCTGCATTGTCGCTGTAATCATAGAATGATTATTCAGTTGACCGTCTTTATATCCCAAATAATGCAGCTCATGTGCTTGCATTAACTTACCGGCCTTGTGCCATTCTTCAAGACGTACTGCACTAAGATCATTGTGTGCATCGGGATTCATTCCGCTATCGCCGCTGGTGAGTAAGATGAGGTGTATCTCTGTGCCGGCGCGAGCTTCCAGTAGCAGAGTGCCGCTTGGTCCGAACGATTCATCATCCGGATGGGCAAACAGCGCAAAAAGTATCTTTTTCATGGCTCTAGTATAGAATAGAAAAGATGACAGATGGAATTATTCTTATTAATAAGCCCGCCGAAATGACAAGCTTTGGCGTTGTAGCGCGTATTCGGCGCGTCTTGACACAAGCAGCGCAGAAGAAGGTAAAAGTGGGACACACCGGGACGCTTGACCCGTTTGCGACTGGCTTGATGATTTTAGTAATCGGCAAAGAGTGCAAAAACGCCGAGAAATATTCGAAACTCGACAAGGTGTACGAGGCGACGTTTCGGTTAGGTCAAATCAGCACGACAGGCGATCCAGAAGGCGAGCTGACAGAAGTATCGGATATTCAGCCGACGGCGACGCAAATCAACACTGCCTTGGCGCAGTTTCAGGGCGAGATATTGCAGCGCCCACCGATCTTTAGCGCAATTAAGATTGACGGCAAGCGCGCCTACAAATTGGCACGTGATGGGCAAGAGGTGGAAATACCTGAGCGTAGCATCACGATTCATAGTTTAGAGCTTATTGACTACACCTATCCGGAACTAAAAATTCGCACCCATGTCAGTAGTGGGACGTACATCCGGAGTCTGTGCGTTGATATCGGCACTGTATTAAAAACCGGGGCCTATTGTACGGCACTGCGTCGGACGAAAATCTCTGAATACGACATCGCTGAAGCAAAACAGTTGGCTGATTTTGGTATTGAGAGCTAAATAATTTGTTTACGCTGAAGAACTGTTGTTTTTAATAACCGCTAACGTTATAATTTCAGGAAAGACAATAAGTACGGATGGGGTTGAATAGGATATGGCACGCTTACCGCAGCCAGGCTCAGATCAAGGCGTATGGGGAGATGTTCTGAATGAATATCTATTGCAGACGCATGCGCCAACGGGGTTGCTGAAAAATAATATCGTTACTGAAGCGAACCTCGATCCAACCGCGCGTGCTAAATTGAACGCTTATACAGCCAAAGCCGATTCCGCAAGCTTGGCGACTGTTGCAACCAGCGGGTCCTACAGCGATTTGGTTAACGCGCCCGTCATTCCGACGATCACGCTTTCTGTGACCGCTCCGAGTAACCCCAATACAGGCGATATGTGGGTAGATTTGAGCGCGTAGCATGACAAAGCATAGCGTCTTTGGGTCTGATCCGATTCCGGCAACACTCGGCTTGTATAGTGATGGACCTGGTACGATTAACGTCGGCAACTGTTTTTATATTTATGGTGGCGCTACGGGGTATACGTGCACAGGCGCTAAGCTATGGGTACCTAGCGGAGTCACGCTGCCGGCACAGGTGACAATCGAGGCACGTTATAATGTTACTGCGACGACGAATAATCTTGATAGCGGGCCGCTGCGAGAAGTGACCGTCTCGACGATTACCGGTCCGGCATGGTTGGAGGTGTCGTGGGATCCGTTTGTATTAGCAAATGGTGAAGTCATTCTAATCAGTTATCGCTTTGTATCGACTAATCAAGAGTATCTGCACGCGCTTGTTGGTCATCAGGATTATATTACTGCATCCGACGGATCAAACATTGCGTTCTCCGAGACGGCAGACGCCGCGCGCGGTGGGTATTATCGGCTTGATCTTGGCTCGGTTCAGACACCCGCTTTCGGTACTTTTTATGGTGTCGACATCGTTGTCGATGACGGCTTGACGCCACTTCCGATCGGTGAATATGGCTTTAATGAAGTAGCTGGAACAACCGCATTCGACTCTTCGGTGGGTAACCACGATCTGACGGTTAATTCACCAGCCAATTTTGATATTAGCCGAGAGGGAAATGGACTCCATCAAGTAGGAGGCGGGGGTGCTAATCTTATAACCAATGCCACCCCGTGGTTGGAGTCGGGGAATCGCACAATTATGTTTTGGGCGCGCCGCGGGTCTGACGGCGCTGATGTATCTAGTCGAACCGTCTATCAGCTGGACGGATCGGGTAATGTTGTGTTCGGTATTAGTCTTTCGGACGGTGCTAATACGACATTTACTATTCGACAAAGCGATACCCCGATTGTCATTTCGGTGCCAGAAATGCCGCTTGGTAACTGGCATCACTACGCGCTGACGTATAACCAGCAGTGGGTGCGAGCTTACGTCGACGGAGCATTAGTTGACGAGCAAGCGGCGACGGGTGCTCTGGATGCATCTGATGGTAATCTCTATTTTTATGGCGAAGATTATCAGCAGCAGGTAATTGATGACCTGCGTCTATTTGACGACGTTGTTATTGAAGTTGATGTGGCTGCCTACATGAATAGTGCTGTGCTTGCACCAGATCTCGACCCACCTACCGTACCCGCAAATGTTCAAGCCGACGTACAGTACCAAAGTGTCACCTTAACATGGGACGCCTCGACAGATAATAAGGCGGTTCAGAATTACGTTGTGTACCGCGGTGTAACCGATGATTTCGAGCCCGCACCAGAAAACCAGGTTGGCGGCCCAAGTGCGGCGACCTTTGCACAAACGGTGGCGGTGGGGACGTACTATTACAAAATAGCCGCCAGGGACGAGGCAGGTAATCAATCGGAGGTCTCGGCGCCAGTCGAAGTTGTCGCAAC
>CAMPJF010000017.1 GCA_946886725.1 uncultured Candidatus Saccharibacteria bacterium
TCGCCTCTTCGCAGGTGGGAATAGTCAAGACAAAGGTCGAGCTGTCGAAAGAATTCTTTCGATTGCTATGGGCCCGCTACAGCGCACTGCGCATCGATCCAAGTACGCGCATTACCCAGCGCCCGTTAACACAGGACGGCATGAAAGAAAAAGTGTTCGTCGTCATATCGGCCGAAGCGGGCCTTAGCGGCGACATCGACCAACGCCTGATTAACGTTATGCAGCGCGATTATGACGAAAAAACAACCGATATTATCGTTTTAGGCAGTCACGGTGCTAATCAGCTTACGCAACGAGAAATCCCTTACGTGCGCTTTTTTAAAGTTCCAGAAACCGATAACTACATCGATGTCAGCCCGGTCATCGAGGCCATTATGCCTTATGCCAAAGCTATTGTGTACTATGAAGAATATGTCAGTCTGGGCGTCCAAGAAATCCAGTCTATCGACCTGTTGTCCAGCGTCCAAGAAATGAGCGAAGGCGTCCAAGAAGATGCTATGACCGCCGAAGACACCATCTTCGAGCCCTCCCTCGATGAGATCGCCGATCAGATGGAAGTGACCATGATGACGCTCGCACTGAGCCAAACCATCCTCGAATCAGGCCTAGCGCAAGCCGCCAGCCGTTTTAATGCCATGGCGGTCGCCAAAAAACGTGCCGGCGAACTGCGCGGTGATTTCATGCTCGAGTTTCATCGGGCCAAACGCTCCGAAAGTGACCGACGCATGCGTGAAGTAATGATCAGTATTAAAAAGAAACGCCGCCTGGCAGCAGGAGCAGAAGCATGACCACATCCGCAAAACAACCAATCGGTGCTTTAGCTGGAGCAATCGAAACCTTAAAGGGCCTGACTGTCGAAGTTGCCATCCTTGGCGAGCGACCTGACGCCAAGGAACTGCTCATCATCGAAGACCACCCCGAAATTTTCCTCGAGGTCAGCCATTTCAAGGGCGGCAAAGCAATCTGCGTCAACCTCGCTAATTCAACCGAACTGCGTTGCGGCCAAAAAGTATACCGCAGTAATGTCAAAGTAACTGTACCAGTCGGCCCAAAGACACTTGGTCGCGTCTTTAATGCTCTTGGTGAGCCACTCGATGAGGGCGAAGGCGTATACGATATCCGCAAAGCCATCGCCGAGCCAACCGGAACCAAAAGCTACCGCAGTAGCGCCAAATTGGAACTGCTTGAAACCGGCCTCAAGGTGATCGACTTCCTCACCCCCTTCGTCAAAGGTCGCAAAATCGGCATTGTCGGTGGTGCGGGTGTCGGCAAGACCGTCCTCACGACCGAAATGATCCACAACGTCTCGCGAAGTGACAAAAGTCTTTCGATCTATTGTGGCGTTGGCGAACGTATCCGCGAAGGTAACGAGCTGTATGAAACACTACGCGACACCGACGTGCTCAAAAATACCGTCATGTTCTTTGGACAGATGGACAGTACGCCAGCCATCCGTTCCATGGTCGCCCCCGCCGCGGCCACTGCTGCCGAATATTTCCGTGACGAAGAAGGTCGCGACATTCTCTTCTTTGTTGACAATATCTACCGTCATATTCAGGCATTAACCGAACTCTCAACCAACATGGGCCTTGTTCCGTCAGAAGGCGGCTATTCGCCACTCGTCTTCTCCGAGCTTCGCCGGCTACAAGATCGACTGAGCTCTACCGAGCACGGCACGATCACCTCCGTCCAGGCAGTCTACATCCCAGCAGACGACCTTTCTGACCCAGCCGTCCAAGCCATCTCACAGCAGCTAGACTCGGTCTTGGTCCTCGACCGTACCGTCGCCGAGCAGGGTATTCGCCCGGCAGTTAACCTGCTGAAAACGACCAGCTCCTTGCTGACGCCGGAAATCGTTGGACATCGCCATTACGAACTTGCGGGACGTGTTCAGGCGATTATGCAAAAATACGATAGCTTAAAAAACATCATCGCCATTGTCGGTGAAAACGAACTATCGCCGGCTGACCGTGCAGATTATCAGAATGCCAAAAAACTCATCCAATTCTTCAATCAGAATTTCTCTGTTGCTGAAAAGTTTAGCGGCCTACCCGGCGAATACTACACACTCGAAGAAACGCTTGCCGGGATAGAAGCGATCCTTGCAGGCAAAGAACTGCCGCCACATGACGATAAAGCTCACAACAAAAAGGCAGATAAAAAAGTCAAAGACAAAGAACCAGCCGAGGTGACAAAGAAATAATGTCACAGTCGCAAGCAACGCTATCAGTTATTGCCCGTGCACCCTTTAACGTGTATTACGAGGGTAATGCATCGGCTGTCTCTGCCACAAATAAGGTTGGCCGCTTTGATATTTTGCCCGGTCATGCGGACTTCTTTTCGATCTTAAAATCAGATGAAATCGTCATCGACCCCGGCAATGGCGCCGATCCAGTCACGTTCCCCATTAATAATGGCATCATGACGGTTCGCGACAACGAAGTCTTATTATTCGTGGATATGTAATCACGGATTATTGCATGACAATATAGTCAAATGCGTACCCTGCACCAGAAATACCACTAGATATCGAACGAACCCCGATACTAAAACCGCCAGCACTACGACTGATATACAAATCGTCAACTGGCCCGCCAACAGCGGTGACGACCACTTTTGGCGTCGTGCCGTAATTCTGCCGAAACGCGATGTTTGCAAGGATACCACTTCGGTTTGCGTTTGCGCCTAGATTAACCGCAACGGTTCCAGCCGCATCATTGCCGCTAATCGAAACAGTGTCGACCGATCCAAGCCCAGATCCTCGTCCTACGCTTGTTGCAGCCCCCCTGGTGATAATGTGACCACCGATAGTAAGTGTCGTATCCGAAACTAGGCTACTCGCCTGAAAACTCCGCGCCGACAATGTGCCGCCAACCGCTAGGCTGCCCGTGACATTCAAATTATTGTTGACAGTCATCAGTTGACTGACTGTTACAGGACCTTGCAGCCTTGTCGTACCAACAACCGCCAAATCACGACGCAAATTAAGGTTTGTCGTGGTCGTGTCTCCATTAACACTTAACTGCTCTAGCGACGTTTCACCGGCTTGCAAATTCGCCAGACTCGCTTCATTTGCAGAAAACCTGCTATTTAATTTCAATTCCCCAGCAACGCTGACATCGCTGCCGATTATAACCTTACCGTTAAAGCGCGAGTTAGGATTAACAACAAGGTCAGTTCCGGAGTCGCCTACCGGATTTCGACTCACTCCCAGTGAATTCAAGACACCGGGACTAATCGTCACCTCGTCACTTAATGCGTTCGAAGCAGTCTCGCCCTGCCCCCTGACGACAAAGGTAATAATACCCGCATTAATCGCAAGGATCGCCACGACGACCGTCAGACCAATAAAGGTCGCCTTATGACTTGGGCGATAGGTGACGTGACGCGGTCGAACAGCTGTCTTTGGCTTTGCCGTATCAGAAACATCGGGCGCGTCACCTGCGTCCTTGTGGGCCTGTGGCCGCAACTCTTCTGCGACGGGTGGCTCGGTCGATTTATTTTTTGTTTCGGTAGGTTGGCTGGTCATTTTTCACCCTAATTTAATTACTATAGTATACCGCTTAACCTTAGCGATGGCAAACTATTATTAACTAAGTGTCGGATTAACTTGCAAATTACATCTAATTCATAAACAATAGAAGTATGTCAAAGAGATTAGTGGGATGGGCAGGCTTGCTCTTAATGGGCGCTTTTTATATTGGAGCCACAGTAACGAACGTCTCGGCTGTCGCCCCTCAGTCCAATAATTACCGGTTCGACGAAAGCACTGTGGGATCAGGCGGATTGATCCAGTCGAGTTCGGCCAACTTTCAAGGCAGTAATGCATCAGGCGATCTAGCTATCGGTAATTCCGCTTCCGAAAACTTCCAGGTCGAATCCGGCTCCCAGACCACCAATGACCCAACATTGAAGTTTGCAATCAACACTGCTGACGCAAATTTTGGCAGCTTCTCTGCCAGCGCTCCCACCGTCGCAACAGCCACATTCTCGGTCGCCAATTACACTTCTTATGGCTACGTTGTTCAAATCGTCGGCACACCACCAACAAACGGCAGTCATGTAATTGATCCACTTCCGATCGCAGCAACCTCGCAAACTGGCATCGAGCAGTTTGGCGTTAACCTTGTTGCTAATACCTTACCAGTATCTGTCGGTGCCAACCCTAATAATGGTCAGTTCGGGTTTGGCGAGGCAGCCCCCAATTACGACACGTCCAACTCTTATCGCTACGTTAGTGGCGACACGATCGCCAAGGCGCCAAAAAGCTCTGGGCTAACCACCTATACGCTAAGCTATCTCGTCAATGTCGACAGCCTCACCCCCGGTGGACAATACACGAGCGATCAGACGCTGATTGTCACCGGCACCTACTAACTTCCGCGTACTTGATTTTGTCTAATTATATGATGTTAAAATTTTGTTATTGAATTTTGTTGACAGCCCATATTGCTCGTGCTATTCTTCGTGTAAAGCTATTAAAAACAAATAAACCTAAAAAACGAAATAAATACAAAAAAATGAAAACCCACCACCAATCATTTACACGTATATTCAGCGCATTCATATTAGTCGCGGCTATATTAGTACAAACATTCCAGGCATCGACCGTTTCTGCGGCGCAAATCACCGACCGTAAACTTACATTACAAGCAGGCGCAACTGACGGAGGCTCAAAACCTGGCGGTACCGTTAATCATAAGTTCGACTTTACCGCTGCAGGTGGTACGGTTGGTTCAATTAAATTTCAGTACTGTACGACTGCCGCCCCAGTTGCAGGTGGTGTCGATTGCGATCTTCCTACCGGTTTAGTTACCACCGGCGCAACTTTAGGACCAGAAAGTGGAACAGTCACCGGATTTACAGGCATCGACAACTCGCTTAACGGTACTGTAATTATTAGCCGCGCCGCTGCAGCTGCAGCCGCTACCGGTGCATCAAGCTATACATTAAACAGCGTCGTCAACCCAACTGACCCGGATGCTGGCGTAACAGTCGACCCTAGCGTGACATTCTTCGTCCGAATCTCGACGCACTCAAGCCTCGATGCAACAGACGTCACCCCTGTCGACAGCGGTACAGTTACTGCAAGCACCGCATCGCCAATCGAACTAGATGGAACTATGCCCGAGTCACTCGTCTTTTGTACCGGTGAAACAATTGGCCTAACTGGTGGCGTCCCTGACTGCGCGACCGCGACCGATGGTGCTATCAGCTTTAACCAGCTATTCTCACCGACAGACACAGCGACAGCGACATCACAGATGGTCGCATCAACCAACGCCGGGGCTGGATACGCAATCGCCGTTCATGGTACAACGCTCACCTCAGGATCTAACACAATTGCACCTATCGGTGCGACCGCAGCGGGTATCCGCGGTGTCAGCCAATTCGGGCTTAACTTAAAGGCTAATACAACCGCCACATCGACCGTCGCAATCGGCGAAGAGGTTGCCGTACCTTCCAACGGCACAAACTACCGTGGTCAAGCGACTAATGACTATAAGGTTATCGACAACTTCAAGTTTGTAAGTGGCAATATCGTCGCCAACAGTGCCAGCAATGGCATCGATGCAGACGCTATCGATACACCTGGCGGATCGGACGCCCAAATCTTTACGGTATCCTACATGGTGAACGTACCTGGTAGCCAACCTGCCGGTACCTACACTACGACTCTGACCTACATCTGTACTCCAACATTCTAGTGTAAGATATTTCACAATTTCGTTGACTACAGTTTAGCGCTTATGCTACAATCCTCACATGAGATTGAGTGGTAAATTGCTGAGCCGTAGGCTCGCATTGAGTGGCATACTGGTATTAGCTAGCATCAGCTTTGCTTTCCAAGGCAATACAGTCAATGCCGCACAAATCACTGAACGCAGCCTTACCCTTGAAGGTGTTGGCGCTGACGGCGGATCAAAGCCCGGCGGCGTTGTAAATCACTTCTTCCAATTTAGTGTTCCTACTACAGGCACCGCTATCGGTTCAATCAAGTTTGAATATTGTACGACTGCCACAGGCGGACCTTGTGTAACGCCAACTGGTTTAAACACAGACAACGCAACACTTATAGATGAAGGAACTAATGCATCAGGTTTCACGATCAACCCTGGCGTACCTGGCGTGCCAGTGCTTGAGCGTGCTAGCGCATCAACTCCTGTCGGTCCAGAACTTAGCTACCGACTTGGTGCAGTCACTAACCCGACAGCCATCAACACATCATTCTTCGTACGCATCAGTACCTATACTAGCCTCGACGGTAGCGGCAGCCCAATCGACACAGGAACTGTTACAGCAAGCACCGCCCGTGCGATTGAACTGACTGGCACTATGCCTGAATCACTCATCTTTTGCACAGGAGCAACGATCGCCGTGAATGGTGGTGGCGTCCCAGACTGCAGCACAGCAACTACTGGTGCAGTCGAGTTCAACCAACTATTCTCTCCAACAGACACCGCAACAGCCACTTCGCAAATGGCCGCCTCAACCAACGCCACAAACGGCTATAGCATTACGGTTGACGGCACGACGTTAACATCTGGCTCGAATACAATCCCAGCAATGGCAGCAACTGCTGCGCCAGTCCGAGGAACGAGTCAGTTCGGCATGAACCTAAAAGCAAATACCACTGGTGTATCAACCGTCGCCGTCGGCACCGAGGTTGCACCAGCATCAAACGGCACCGACCTTCGCGGCCAAGCATCAACCGACTATCGCACAGTTGATCAATTCAAATTTGTCACTGGTAACTCGGTCGCAGCCAGTGACTTCAATACTCCTGGTCCAACAAATGCACAGATCTTCACCGTATCATATATTGTCAACGTAGCTGGTAGCCAGATTGCAGGTTCGTACACAACAACGCTAACCTACATCTGTACGCCTACATTCTAGCCCATGAATCAGCGCACATCTTCCCTTATCATCGGCGCCAGTATCTTTGCACTATGCATTAGCCTTTTATCGCCAGCGGTGACACTCGCTGTTCAATCCAGCCAGCAAGAAGAGACTGGTCAAGCGCTTGAGATTGCTCCTCCGGTATTAACACTCACTGGCGACCCTGGGCAAACACTGAATACGCAGATCAGCTTGCGCGATGTTTCAAGCGGCGCACTACTTGTCACTGGTACTGTTAACGACTTTACCGCGGGCGGAGAAGATGGAACACCAAAAATTATTACTGACGAAAATGAACCAAATCCTTATTCGATAAAATCATGGATCGATCCACTTCCAAAGCTACTACTCGAGCCTCGTCAAATCGAAAACCTTCCTGTCACTATCCGAATCCCAGCTGATGCTGCGCCTGGCGGTTACTTTGGAGTTGTTCGTTTTACCGCTACCGCGCCTGAACTTGACAGCCAAGGCGTCTCGTTGTCCGCAAGCCTTGGTGCGTTAATATTCATACGTGTCAACGGTGAGGCAAAACGAAGCATGGCAATCGAAGAATTTTCCGTCGCTACACCTGGTGGAACAATAAAATCAATGTTCGAATCAACCCCGCTCGTCTTTGTGGAACGCATTAAAAATAACGGCAATATCTACGAACAGCCGAAGGGTCAAATTATCATTAAAGATATGTTTGGCAAAACAATCGCTGGGGTAAATGTCAACTTAGATGAACGCAATGTCCTCCCCCAATCAATTCGCAAGTTCGAACAAACACTCGATAAGTCAGTCCTTGGGAATAAACGATTATTCGGTAAATACACTGCCACTCTGACAATGACGTATGGTGATAAAAAGCAAACCGTTACATCTGCAAAAACTTTCTGGGTGATTCCGTACACACTTATCGGCGTCGGCATTGTCCTCCTCATCGCTGGCTTCCTCACGCTACGCTTCATGATTCGACGCTACAACAGCCACATCATCAAGCAAGCATCAAAAACCAAGTCGAAATCAAAACCTCGAAAGTAACCTTTCGTACGTTACATTTACCTTCGTGTTCACTCTGAAAATACATAAGCGGCATATGCTATACTATTGGGTATGCTACACTGGCTGAAACTAAGTCACCACCACCATAGCGGAGCACTACGACCTCATGAACATACGTCGTATCTTCCGCTCGGATTAATCCTACTCGGTGTCGGCTTCGTTCTCATTGCTTATACCGCCTCTGCCGCCAGTCCACCACCGGAAGGCAGCTCGATCGGACTATCTGGCGTTATGCCAGGCAAACCCCCGACCATCGCTGCGACCATCACTCAACCGACAAATGGCCAGCGTTTTAGCTCGACACCTATGACCGTCTCGGGTACATGTCCGGCAGATACATTGGTAGAGATATTCAAGAACGACATCTTTGCAGGCTCGACACCGTGTACGGCTGTTGGAACGTACAGCCTCGAAGTTGATCTGCTAATTGGTCAAAACATCCTCGTTGCGCGTGTCTATGATGCCCTGAACCAAGCTGGTCCTGACTCAAATACTGTCACTGTCTTTTATGATGCATTGCCGATACAAGCTGGAGCATTAACGCCACTTGATTTTGGCGGCGATCAGCTACTGTTAAACACCGACGCAGTATTCCGTGGCGTGTTTCCTGACAAGGAGATGAACGTGCCAATTGACATTCTAGGCGGGACACCCCCGTACGCAATTAATATTCAGTGGGGTGATTCAACTAACAAAGTCATCCCCCGCAACGACAACCTAACGTTCAATGCCTCGCACATTTACAAAAAACCGGGCACCTACCAGGTTTCTATTCAAGCAACGGATGCATCCGGACGCGTCGCCTTTTTGACGGTCGCCTCAATCGTCAACGGTCAACCAGGAATTGCAAATTCTACAACACCTGTTGCCGCGACGACGAATAAATTACTCGTTCTGTGGCCATTGTATGTTGGCGCATTTGCTGTCGTTATTAGCTTTTGGCTAGGCGAACGCCGCGAAAAGCAAATCCTTATGAAACGCGGCATGATTATTACGTCATAATTTGACCTACAATTTACCTTCTGACATCTGTTTTTACCCTTGTAAAAAAGCGTCATTACCTTTATGCTTATAACAGATAAAACGTGTGTGAAACAATAAAACTTTTATCTTATAACGGGTGAAAAAATAGACAAAAAATGTACATAGGGGCATTTCGGATTAACCGCAAGTTAGTTGCATTCGTGCTTTCGTTAGGCATAGCTCTTAGCTGTGCTTTTTATGTAATCAACTCTGCCCCCGCACAAGCCGTTGCTGGTGTCAGCCAACAAATTAATTTCCAGGGTCGCTTGTTCAACGCCCAAGGCGCAACCGTTCCTGACGGCTACTACAATATTGAATTCAAGATTTATCAAGATGGCGATGGCCAGACCGTTGGCAATACGACAGGCTCGCCTGCCGGCGCACTGAAATGGACCGAGAGCCACTTGAACGCTAACACACAAGGTATTATGGTTAAAAACGGCTACATGTCCGTGCAGCTAGGATCTGTCAACGCATTCGGGTCATCCGTCGACTGGAATCAAGACACGCTTTGGCTATCCATGAATATCGGCAATACCAACGTCGCTTGTACCCCATTCGCTTCATGTGGCCCTGATGGCGAAATGACGCCAATGAAACGCTTGTCATCGACGCCATTCTCACTTAACTCGGGTCTGCTTGGTGGCCTATCGAGCGCACAGTTCTTGCAATTGGCACAAGGTGTCCAGAATGACACAGCCTTGAACACCAGCAGTATCTATATCAACAAGACTGGTACGGGCAACCTGCTGCAATTGCAAGGCGACGGCAATGACGTACTGACTGTCGAAAAGGCCGGTGACGTCGTTTTTGGCGCACAAACAGACCATTCGCTATCTGTAGCAAAATCAGCCGATGAAGTTGAGGGAAAGTTTCTGTACATCTATGCGGGAGATGCGGGCAATACAACGGGGTCTCTAGACGGCGGTGGGCTTTATTTACAGGGTGGCTACGGCGCAGGCACGACAGGCCGTGGCGGGGACATCACAGTCGATGCCGGCGGCGGGGACAGTGCGAACAACGATGGAAACGTAGCCATTGGTACACTGAACGCCAGTAGTATCTACTTAGGAAAAAACTACGACAGTAGCGGCGAACAAAACATCTACATCGGAAACCGAAGCCTTGGCGGAACAACTAACGTCACCCTAGGAACCGGCGGAGCCGCAACGAGCGGAACAACAACGCTTCAGGCTAAAACTGACATAACAATCAAGACCGATGGAACGACGCGCGCAACCTTTGACAACGCCAATAGTCTATACCTAGGTAACGGCGTATCAGCAGGCGCGCCAAATAACTTTACCATCAGCGGAACAAATAGCTCAACAACGGCCGTTTCAGGGGGTGCCCTCACCATCCAAGGCGGCAACGCAACAACCGGAAGCGCCAATGGCGGCAATATTACCTTAAGCGGTGGTGCAGGTACGGGAACCGGCGCAAACGGACTGGTTGTCATTACCACGCCTACTTTCTCTACAACTACAAACGACCCGAACTGCTATACAGGCGGGGCACTCGTTGCAACCAGCTGTACGGTAGCTACTGCATCGGTCAATAATTCAGCGGCCGTATTAGTCGGTTTTAGTCAACAAGGGCAAATTGCCACCCTTCCTAATCCAACACTCCTAACTGCTGGCCGCATTCTTTATATTACCGCAGCAAACGGCTCAGCTGACTTTACCCTCGCCGTCAATGGCGGCGGCGTCGGCAATGTTGTTGCTATGCGTCAAAACACATCAGCGACCATGATCTGGAACGGTACTGACTGGACTGCCGCCGGTGCGTCTAGTTCAACCACTTTACAGTCTGCTTACGACAGCACCCTACAAAGTGCTGGTGGCGCCGAACTTATCGTTGCAAAAACAGGTAATACGAACGGGCTGACAATTCGAGACAGCAGCACAAATGCCGTTAACGGCACCCTGCTGAGCGTCCAGACATCTTCAGCTGCTAGCCTGTTTTCTATCAATAGCAACGTGACGGAATACGCGTCTAATGGTGGTGCTGAAATTACTGGCAGCGGTGGCGACACGTCATTCCCTGCTAGTACGTGGAGTGCTATTGGCAGCTCGGCAGTAAGTCGTTATATTACTGCCGGTAACTTCATCGCCACTGGTAAAGGTTCGGTCACAACGACAACAACCAGCGCACTTAACGACGGCGTCCGCAACACCCTTAATACAGCCCTGACCGCCAAAACAAACTACAACGTCTCGTTCGCAGCACGCTTAACAAGCGGTACATTCACTGACATGACCGTCCATTATTCTATCGATGGTACCGCAACCTCCGTTCCCTGCACCACCAACCAGGCCGTCACAACCAGTGTCTGGACAAAGGTCAACTGTACCTTTACTGCCCCCGCATCGGGCATCACAGCGAGCAATGCTATTTTAATTAGACAGGCCAGTAGCGGTACCGCACGAACATTCTATATCGACAACTTGAGCGTCGCAATCGCTGCCGACTACAACTACGCCTCGGATGGCAGTGTTAGTGATAATGCAAATTTCGCTACCAACTGGACAGCCGCCAGTGGCGCCACCGTCACTCGCAGCACGAGTGCCGGATTTGACGCGAGCGACAGTGCACGTGCCGTGACGACTGGTGCAGGCCAAGGCGTCCGCAACAAACTGGCGATCAGCCCACTCGATAGCACGCTTTACCGCGTCACCGTTTACGCCGCAAGCACGACTGGCGGATTCAATAACTTCACCGTTCGCTATTCTCCCGACGGCGGCACGACATTCGTGAACTGCGCAGACTACAATACACAGACCATCTCGTCATCGTTAACTGATTTCACAAAGGTCACCTGCTATATCACCACCGGCACTACACCATCCGTTAATCCATACGTTTACTTTACGCAGACCGACGCTACCGGGCGCACATTCCATGTCGATGCACTGTCAATGACACTCAGTAGTAGCGCGACACCAAATGTACAAATCGGCGGCGGCGTTAATGGTGGGCCAGCCACGCTACTAACACTCGACCGCTCAGCTTCTGCGCCGATTGCCAGCAACAATGACGCCCTTCTGGGATCGATGTATTACGACACGTCACTAGGTAAATTACAGTGCTACGAAGCGGACGGATGGGGCGCCTGCGGCTCTTCACCTGACAGTATTGTAACGATCGCACCAGAATACAATAACGCCGTCCTACACGGTACGGGCGTCGGAACAATGGTTTCTGATATCTGTTCTGGGCCACTTGATATCAACGATGGTTCGTCAAGCCAGCCAAATGTCTGCGGCGCCAACGAAACCTACAACTTCTACAAATGGACTTCTCCGCAGGCAACTGCCCAGACATACAGCATCTACGTCACCTATCAGCTACCAGCAAACTTTAGCGGCTTTGCCTCTGGTCAGACCTCTATCATGGGCCGCACTGACAGTACAAATTCGACCGTTCAGTATCAGGTGTACCGCAACGCAGCCGATACTGGCATGACTGCATGCGGTAGCCCAGTAACGGTATCGAGCGGCTCGGTTGCATCGTGGCAAACAGGCATCGCCAGCGGCACCGCCGATCCTTCCACGTGCGGATTCGCTGCTGGAAATAGCATTGTCTTCAAGGTCAATGTCACCGCCAGTCAAAATGCCAGCGCATACGTCGGCAACCTAAACTTCACCTTCAATAATCGCTAATGCCTATGAAATTAAGACTAAAAACCATATCACAATCTGTCTATGCACTGCGCCAGCACAAGAC
>CAMPJF010000018.1 GCA_946886725.1 uncultured Candidatus Saccharibacteria bacterium
ATCGGTTTGATAGCATTGTGACATTCCGTGCGTTGACGCGTAAGGAAGTCAGCAAGATATTTGACAACCTGATAAACGAATTGCAAGAACGTTTGATCCGTAAGGGCATTCATCTTGTGATTAAGCCCGCTGCAAAAAGGCTGCTTATAGAAAAAGGCTACGATGAGAAGTTTGGCGCTAGACCACTACGACGTACAATTCAGGATGAGCTGGAGCACGAGATTGCTGATGGGGTATTGTCAGGGGAATACGAAAAAGGGAGTGTCCTTGAAGTTGGTGCACAAAAGGGTAAAATAGTAGTTGATGTTAAACACGAAACGGTCTAAAGCACAGGGCTATATTGCAAGCCTTGTCGTAGTGCTACTTTCTGTCGTCGCGACAGTGTTTTTGCTGCTGAACCGGCAGCAAATTATTGACCAAGTGTACGTTTGGCAATATCAGCCATCCACCGAAATTAGCGCTTTCTCAAGTCGTACGAGTATGAGTGATAGGGGTGAGTTTTTGTTTTATGCGAGCCATCCTTCGATAGAAGAGTCTCAAGTATTCAACGAAAAGTGCGCTAAGATTGAACGAAGTGCGGCTATTCTTGGTTGTTACAACGGTCGAAATATCTATATTTATAATGTTAAAAATCCGAAATTGGATGGTATTCGTGAAGTGACGTCGGCGCACGAAATGCTACATGCCGCATATTTGCGACTAAGCGAAAAGGATCGACAAAAGGTTGATGTATTGGTCGAAGCAGAATACGCCAAGCTAAGTGACGATAAAGAATTTTCAGAACGAATGGCTTTTTATGCTCGTACAGAACCAGGCGAACGTGACAACGAGCTCCATTCAATAATAGGCACAGAGGTAGCGGCGGTCAGTTCAGAGCTCGAGAATTATTATAAGCAGTATTTCAATGATCGCAGTAAAGTGGTCGCTCTGCATTCGCAGTATGCAAGCGTGTTTGCTTCATTGCAACTGCGCAGTGATGAACTGAGCGCGCAGTTAACTGTGCTGGCAGATGCTATAGAAGAAAATTCTGACGTGTATAATGTTCGCGTCAATCAGCTAAATCGTGATATTGCTGCATTTAACGCGCGTGCCAGTGGTGGCGAGTTCGAAACGCAGGAGCAGTTCGACGCCGAACGTGCGACATTAACCGCCCAGGTTGCAAGTCTCGATGAGCTGCGCGCTTCGATTAATGCAGACCGCGCGGCATACAATGATCTTCGCGAGGAGCTACTTAGTATTGCGAGTGAGTCGGATGCTTTAAATAGAAGCATTGACAGTAGTAGCTTGGCGCCAACGCCAAGCTTGTGATGGCTGCTTGTTGTTCCTGATGATATAATGAACTAAATGGCCAAAGCAAGAACTCAATTTATATGCCAAAACTGTGGGGCGTCGTATCCCAAATGGACGGGTAAGTGTGATAACTGCGGCGAATGGAATACGCTTGTCGAACAGGCGGCGGCGAGCCAGGGTAAATCGGTTGTCGCGAAAAGTGCCACAAGTGGCCGAGTACTAACGCCGCAAACGATGCAGTCTATTGCGGTTGAGGAAACTGCACACCGCATGACGACTGGCTATACTGATTTAGATGCAGTGTTGGGTGGCGGTATCCTTCCGGGCGGCGTCATATTGATGGCTGGCCAGCCGGGTATCGGTAAGAGTACGCTGCTTTTACAGGTGGCAAGTGAAATTGGTAAAGCGAACACGGTATTGTACGCGAGCGGCGAAGAGTCGGCGAGCCAGGTTAAGCTACGCGCAGAACGACTCGGGGCAAACACCCGCGAGCAACTGCATTTTGTAGCTAGTACGAGTGCGGATGACATAGCAGCGACAATACGTTCAGGCGCGTATAAGCTCGTTATTATCGATTCGATACAGACGCTAAGTCTCGATGAGATTACTTCTGCACCGGGCACCGTCAGTCAAATTACGAACAGCAGTAATGTCATTATTCGTGCCGCTAAAGAAGCCGGTGCGGCAGTAGTGCTGGTCGGGCATGTCACGAAAGAGGGCAGTATCGCCGGGCCGAAAGTGCTCGAGCATTTAGTTGACGTGGTGTTGCAGTTTGAGGGTGATCGGTACGGTGGATTTAAAGTAGTTCGTGCAGTAAAAAACCGTTTTGGATCAACAAATGAAGCTGCTATTTTTGAAATGTACGAGCAAGGCTTGCGGGTTGTTGAAAATCCCTCCGCCGCATTACTTGCCGAGCGTCAAAATGCGGATGGATCTGTCGTGATGGCAACGCTTGAGGGAACTCGGCCGTTACTGGTCGAAATTCAGGCACTTGTCAATCCGACGAGTTTCGGCTATCCTAAACGTACAGCCTCGGGCTTTGATTTAAACCGACTTAATCTTTTGATTGCTGTCCTTGAACGGCGAACAAAACTGAATTTATCAGATAAAGACATCTATATAAATGTCGTGGGTGGACTGAAGTTGAACGATCCGGCGGCTGACCTTGCAATTTGCATGGCAATTGCCAGCGCGGCAGCCGGCAAGCGGCTTGGCGACGAAATCGTTGTCTTCGGCGAGATCGGTTTAGGCGGTGAAATCCGTAGCGTCCATAGTGCAGAACGTCGCGTCGCGGAAGCTAAGAAACTTGGATTTACCAAGGCGATTGCACCAAAATTTGGGCAATCGGACTCATTTATCAAAGGTGTTGGCGATTTGCGCCAGGCCTTAATCGACTATTTACAGTAATAGTTAGAAAGAAAACACAATGGAATCATTTCAAACAATAATAATCATCGCGTTACTGGCGATTTTAGCTGAGGTAACCTACCTCGTTGTTAAATTACCGCGTCAGAATTTATCACGTCGCGCATCACGACCAATTCTTGTCGATACGTCAGTATTGATCGACGGAAGGATTATCGCAGTTGCGCAATCAGGCTTTATTGGCGATACGTTAGTTATTCCACGCAGCGTTATTGGTGAGCTACAATTCCTTGCCGATAACGCGGATCACGACAAGCGTGCGCGCGCCCGATATGGCTTGGATGTCGTGAAGGAATTGCAGGCAATGCCACACCTTAAGGTAGAGATACTTCAGGATGGCAGCAAGGCGGAGGAAGGGGTTGATGAACGATTACTCACCCTTGCCAAGAAGCATAATGCAGCGGTCTGCACGATCGACTACAATTTGAACAAAGTAGCGGTCGTAGAAGGTATTACGGTGCTGAATGTGAATGAGCTTGCGCAGAGTTTGCGTATGGCGTATCTTCCCGGTGAAAAGATGTTACTAGAACTTGTCCAGAAAGGCCAGGATGCGCATCAGGGTGTCGGTTACCTTACTGATGGCACGATGGTTGTTGTCGAGCATGCAAATAAAAACATCGGGCAAACGATCGAGATCGAGTTTATTCGTAGTCTGCAAACAGCTGCCGGTAAAATGATGTTTGCTAAGCCTGTTGACAAGCCTCAGCAGCCTGCGAAGACGGCAAAGCCTTTAGGTAAGCGTCCGGTAGTAGCGAACAAGGCTGAAGAGCCCGTGAGCGAGCCTCAGCAGCAAAAAGCGTATCATAGCGATGCGAAGGATCGTCGGTATGTAAAACGTAGTCCACAGCAAAAGCAGCAGCCACGCAGTAATAATGAAGCTCCACGACAAACGCGTAGCAGTCGTCCGCGAACTTCGACACAGCGTGAAGCATCGTTGATTGATCTTGTTGAAAAACAGCAGTAGAGTATAGATATAAAAATACCATTCCGTACGGAATGGTATTTTTTATTTGATGTCTTTCGACTAATCTTTAAAGTCGTGGTCTTTGGATTTTGTGGCAGTATAGAATACCGAATCGGTCACAGTGACGGTAATGGTCTGCGGTCCTTCGTTGGTGACGGTATATGTTGTCTTGAAGTTTCCGCCGGCTCCGCTAGCGGGTAATGTCGCAATGATAGTTCCGCCAACGCGGATCTCTACTGTCTGTAGCGGATTCTTACCTGCGGCGACATCAACGTCGATCGTTACGTTTTTTTTACCCGATGCACTAATGTTACCGATAGCTGGCTGTGCATCGCCACAAAGATGTATGTCATCATCTGCGTTTGGATTGTATCCGTCTGGAGCGATAAGAGAATCCTTCTTAGTGATAGGGTCATTTATCTTCTGAACGAAAATCTCTATCTTTGCGCCATCAGGAGTACAGTTGGTCGCTTTCTTTTTAGACACTTTATCGAACATCATCTTTGTGCCTGTCTGGGCTTGGGCTTTGTTGTACCAAGATGGGTACAGTTCGCCGTTTATTTTCTGCACGCCGGATGGCATAGTAAACCAGTCGCCACCATTTTCTGCATTCCATTTACCTTCGGTGCTATAAACTTCTTTGTGGGCATATTCCATGACCTGACCGATAATCTTCGCTGGAATAGAGGAGTTGCCATTCGTAAGAATACGCGTATCCGGATTACCAAGCCATACGCCCATAGTAAGCGCCGGACTGTAGCTCATTGTCCAGATATCCTTCGGTTGTCCACCTTTATCAGATGTACCGGTTTTTGTCGCAGTTTTTACGCCAGGTACAGACAGCCCATAGAAGTTGCGTCCGTACAGTCCGGCGCGAGCATTGTCGTCACTAAGGATGTCGGCAATAATATAGGCCACTTGCGGGTCAAGTACGTTCTTGCTCTCGTCCTTATATTTTTTGATAATCTCGTTCTGGCTGTTTTTTACTTCTAGAACAGTACTGTAGGGTTTGTAGACGCCCATGCGCCCTAATGAAGCAAATGAGTTAACTAGATCGATCTGTCGATTACCGCACCCACCAATTGCTGATGACAGCCCAACCTGCGCATCTGCACCTTGAGTACAGTAGTTAGTATTACCAAGGGCGCGAATTGTCGTCAACGTTGGTTCGATGCCCGCAACATGCATAGCCTTGACCGCAGGAACGTTTCGGGACAGCGCGAGCGAGCGGCGTATATTTATGCTGCCCATATACCTACCATCTGCATTCTTTAGTTGTGCGCCGTAAATTGCATTCATCGAATTGTCGTCGGAAAGCACCGAGCCACTGCCATAATTAGCCTTGCCTTCGCCCTGGTTATTGAATAGTTGTGCATAGACAAATGGTTTTATGGTTGAACCCGGTTGAATATAGGCAGTCGCCGCATTATCCTGACCAAATCCAGGATAGTTAAAGTCGCGACTTCCCATCATAGCGACAATTTGTCCGGTCTGCGTATCTTCGACGGTTGCAGCTCCGTTATCAAAGCCGGCAAATGCAGGCGTCGATGATGCAAACATCGCATTCATGGATTCTTCGAGTTTATCTTGAATGCGGACATCAAGCGTGGTTTTGACGGTTAATCCGCCACGACCCACAGTTGTCTTGCCTAATTCGCGCTCGAGTTGTGCGCGGACCATCTGAACGAAGTGTGGTGCTTTTATACCCACATATGGATCGGAAGCGGGAACGATTGTATCTAGGATAGCGACTTTTTTCGCGTCTTCAGCTTGTGTTTTTGTAATCGAACCTACCTCAACCATACTATCGAGTACTTTATGCTGTCGCGAAATGAGCGCTTCATGACCAGCGACGTTGTATGGATCGTAAAGTCCGGGCTGATTTGGGATGGCTGCAAGTAAAGCCGCTTGCGGTAGTGTGATGTCTTTTGCGTTAATACCAAAGTATGTCTGTGCGCCCGATTGAACGCCATTTCGCCGTCCACCGTACGGAGACTCGTTAAGGTATAGGTCGAGAATGCTATCTTTGTCGTACATGCGCTCTACTTCAACAGAAAGAATCATCTCTTTTATCTTACGTGGTACACCACCCAGACCGCGATCAGCCGCCTGATCGGCAAAAAAGACTTGCTTGACAAGCTGCTGTGTTAAGGTTGAGCCACCCTGGACGCTGCCACCGTTGGCGTTATTGATAAGCGAGCGAGTAATGCCACTAATACTGATGCCGCCGTGCTTATAGAAGTCTCGATCCTCGATGGCAATGGTCGCATCCTTCATGTATTTGCTGATATCTTTGCCGTCGACGACTAATTTATAATTTCCATCGCCCTTGTCCTCCCATAAGAGAACATTGTTTCGGTCGTAGTATTTGGTGACGGTTGTCTGGACGCGTTTGCTGATTTCACCTGGTCGAATAGAATCGAGATCTTTGCGATAGTAGGCAAATAGAGCACCGACGGTCAAAACCATCATAAGCATACCGACTCCGGCAATTTTGAGAGCCATTATGCCACCTTTTTTACTGAACCAATAGCCAAAGAAGTTTTTAGGTTTCATGCGGTGTAGTATTCGTTTAATCGGGTCTTTTGGTAAGGTCGCAAGATACTCTGCTTTTTTTCGAGAGTCGGCGTCGCGACGCGTCTTGTGTTTGCGCGTTAAATTAGAGTACACGCTTAGATTGCGTGATTTAAAAGGTTTTTTGGCCACGTCGTATTTTTCCCATAAGCAGTATTAGTATCATTATAGCATCATTTTCGCCGATACCAGTGGTATTTTCTGGTATACTTGCTGATAGTAATAACAGATAGGAGACAACATGAAGCTTTCCGAGGAGCTACAGTGGCGAGGTTTTGTTAACCAAACTACGTTCAACGACATTACAGAACTAGACGGCGCTCCTATTTCATTCTATTTTGGCGTGGATCCTAGCGCGGACAGTATGACTATTGGAAATCTCGCTGCAGCCATGATGGTGCGTCATTTCGTCGATCATGGACACAAAGCGGTTCTGCTCGTTGGCGGCGCGACTGGTATGATTGGCGATCCGGACGGCAAAGCGGATGAGCGTAATCTTAAGACGCTTGATGAGATCGCTAAGAACAAAGCTGGTATCGCCGCGCAGTATAAAACAGTATTTGCGGATAAGCCCTTTACGCTCGTCGATAACTACGATTGGTTTAAGGATATTAGCTATCTTGATTTCCTTCGCATGGTCGGTAAGCACGTGCCAATGAGCATGATGCTCGGTCGTGATTTTGTCCAATCTCGTCTTGGCGAGGGCGGCGCTGGCATCAGTTACGCAGAGTTTAGCTACTCGCTTATTCAGGGGTATGATTTCGTCCATCTGTACAAAAATCACGGGGTCACGTTGCAATTATGTGGTGCTGACCAGTGGGGTAATTCAATCGCAGGCGTCGATTTGATTCGACGCATGGAAGGCGGTGAAGCGCATGTATATTCAACTCCGCTAGTGATCAACAAAGCGACAGGTAAAAAATTTGGTAAATCAGAAGACGGCGCCATTTGGCTTGACCCAAAGAAGACGAGTGTTTATAAATTTTACCAATTCTGGTTAAATGTTGATGATGAAGGTGTGATTGATTACGCAAAAGTCTACACGTTACTTTCGAAAGAAGAGCTAGATGAATTAGCTGATCATCAAAAGCAAAATCCTGGCGGCCGTCCTGCACAGCGTGCGCTTGCCCGCGAGGTGACAACGCTAGTTCATGGCAAAGAGCGCTTCGAAAGTGTCGAGCGCGTAACGGAAGTACTATTTGGGACGCGACAATTCGCTGATCTCACTCGCGACGACCTGGAAACACTAGCGGGTGAAATTCCAACTGTATCTGTCGGGAAATCGATCATAGAATCGTTAATTGATGCGTCAATCGTTGCAAGTAACGGTGAAGCGCGTCGCTTGATTGCCGGCGGCGCCGTCTCGGTGAACGGACTAAAGGTTGCGGACGACCGACAACTAGATGACGTGTCGTTGATTAAAAAGGGGAAGAATACCTTCGTCTTGGTCCGTTAGGTACTGAAGATTATTTATCGATTGTCGCTGCCGCGTCCAAGCGGCGCATGAACACTTATGATACGATAAAGCTATGAAAAAAGCGTGGGCGCAAAAACAAACAGGATTTACGATCGTCGAACTGTTAATTGTGATTGTCGTTATCGGCATATTGGCGGCAATCGCTATCGTGGCATATAACGGCGTGCAGGCACGTGCCGAGAACACTAAAACCATCAATTCTGTCGGAGCATACGCGCGGGCTATTCGCTCGTACACGACCATTAATGACACATACCCAATTTTTGCCTATCCGTGCTTAGGTCCGTCAACGGCCGATTGTGCAAATGTGACAGATAGTACGGGCGCCTGCAGCGGCGCTGGCGCGTCTGGGTATGTTGCAGGATTCGATTCGGCAGTAAAGACGGTGACGCCATCACTGCCAGCTCCGAGTACGCAGTCGATGAACTGCGGCGGCAGGCAATATATGGGCGCTTGGTATAATTCAGGATCAGGAACCAGCGCATCGATCACGTACTATTTAAAAGGTAATGTGGCTTGCGTTGCGGGTTCGGGATTGGTCCTGGCAAACCGAGTGCAGCTGGATGATACGACGGCATGTTACGTTAATTTTCCTGCGCTTTAGTTATCGACCTGCGTTTCGGTGGAGAGGAACTCACGAGTGAAAATATCACCTAAGTACTGGTAGAGGTCGACAATTTCTGGTGTTTGTTCGCCGAAGCGTCGAATCATGCTGCTATCGAGGCGCTGTTTGTTTTGGAGTAATTTTGCTACTGATGTGACTCCGTAATCTTCACGCATCACCATTTTGCCCGGTCCTAAGATGTCTACCGCCAAAGGAAGTACCTTGTCGACTGAACGGGTCCAGACGGATTCAGGTGTTACTTGTGCTTCGTATTCGACAAGCAGGCTTGCCGTGTACGGAGGTAGAATGTCTATTAACTGCCGAAGTGCATCTTGTTCGCGAACGTGCTTATCTAATAATTCTTGGTCGGATAGATTATATGTCGGCGTATCCCCAACACAAATCTCGGGGAAGTCATGGACGCTTGCGTACTGGGAGATTAAGCCTTTGTCGAGCTCGGGACGAAGTTCATTTGCAAGTTCGACCGCAACGATGCCAAGCATAAGACTATGTTCGGCGTCATTTTCTCGATGGTGTTCGTGGTAGCGCGGGACGCGCTCAACTCCGGCGTACTGTATACAAATGTCAGCCAAGGTAATGCATATCTTGCCCATGCGCTCTGTCGATAAAGATCTTTCACTTGTATTTTGCTCAAATTTTGTTGCAGGCAGATATTCTTGTGTTGTCATTTATAGATTGTCCTTTACATCTTTTATAGGGAACACTTACGACTTTATCGTGCTATTATTGTTCTGAATAGAAAATACATTTTGACTCAAATACTATTGACATGCATCATATTCAACATTACATACTGACGAAATTATCGGTCACAAAATGGGCTCGGTTTAGTGAGATGCGACCACCCAAGGTTGACAGTAATGCCTACAGTTATCATTTGAAACTGCTTCAAAAGCAAGGATTGGTTGAAAAGCATTTGGAAAAGGGCTATCGCCTAAGTCCGAAAGGGATGACGCAAGTCGACAGGATGAGCACAAACGAGTTGCAGATGCGACTCCAGCCAAAGATAATTACTATGTGTGTGATTCGAAACGAGAAAGATGAGGTGATGCTGCTTGCGAAAAGTAAACAGCCGTTCATCAAGGCTTGGACGTTTGCGAGCGGAAAGTTTCATATGGAAGACGGGAGTGTTCGTGCGGCAATGGTTCGGGAAATCGCAGAGCGTGTTGACATAGCGCCTAACGAGACTCTGAATCATGTCGCAGACGTATATATTAATGCTTCAATTAGTGGCCAGCTCGTTTCGTCGATTTTGGCGCATACGTTTGTCATGCGCGTGCAGCAGTCGCAAATTAAACGTACTGATGTTATGTGGGTAGACGGGAAGCATTGGGAAGGCCTGCAGCTTGCTCCTGGCGTCAAAGAGGTTCTCGAGCTGATCGAATCGGACACTAGCGGCTTTTCTTTTGCGGAGTACGTCATCGATTGGTAATTGACGGATAGAAATGCTTTCTGGTGGTATTGCGCTCATGGTATTATAGAAACAATGAAAAAAGCGCAGTATAAAAATACGGGTTTTACGATTGTCGAATTACTGATTGTCATTGTCGTCATCGGTATACTGGCGGCGATTATGGTAGTGTCCTATAACGGCGTCCAGACTCGCGCAACCCAAAGTAAGATTGATACAGACATGGCGAATCTAGAAAAAGCTATTGATATGGCACGTGCAAAGGATAGTGTGGCGATGCGCTACGTAACCCTCAGTGCTGCAACCGGATCGGGATGTTGGGGTAAAGCTACGGATACTGATCTTGCAGCTCTGAATAAAACAACTGATGGCTGTTGGACAAATTACACAGCCGCTTTGGATCGCATTAGTACGGCTAGCGGCGTCAATGTAAGAAACCTAGTGGACCCCTGGGGTCGTCCATATTATATCGACGAGAACGAAGGCGAGGGTGCTATTCCCGATACCGCCTGCGCCGAAGATGCAATCGGTGTTTACGCACGGCCATTCACGACAGGCCAAACGATGACCAAGCATACGTTTATCAGAAACATTCAGCCGGCCTGCATTTAACAGAACACTTTTGTTATTGAAAACTGTTAAAATAAAGATATGTTACTTACGACCTCGCTACAAAAAGTAAAAGGGGTTGGTCCTAAAACGGCCGAGCAGCTTGCTGCGGCTAATTTGCATACGGTGGGTGATCTTGTCGATTTTTTACCTCGCAAGCACGAAGACTTCTCTGAGGTCGTTAAAATTGCTGATATCCACCCCGGTAAAATGACTATCAAGGCGCGTTGCGAAAAGATTGCGACACGTCCTGTGCGACGCGGGCTGCGCATTACGACGGCAACGCTAGCTGACGATACCGGGAAGCTGCAAGCAGTCTGGTTTAATCAGCCGTATAGGACGACGCAGTTGGCAAAGTCAGACAGCGAGTTTTATTTTTCTGGTGAGTTTGAGTTTAATTACAATAAGTATCAATTATCCAATCCTAGTGCCGAGCAGGTATCAGAAATGCCGGTAAATACCGATCGATTGCTGCCCGTGTATCGCGCAATCAAGGGTCTAAAAAGCCAGCTTGTGCGCAAGATTATGACTGAAATCCGCCCGCTTATGACAATGTTGCCAGAGACGCTGCCGTCTGAAATTGTAAAAAGTGAAGGATTATTATCTCGTGCTGATGCCGTGCTTGGTATGCATTTTCCAAAATCTCCGACTGATGTCGAACGAGCGCGTGAGCGACTTGCGTTTGAAGAGCTTTTTCAATTGCTGTTAGCTAGTCAGCTAAATAAGCTTGATAATGCAAAGCTCGAAGGTTGGCATATCCCATTTGATCAAAAGGTAGTGGCGGATTTCGTTCAGCAACTTCCTTTTGAATTAACCGGTGCTCAGCGACGAGCAGCCTGGGAGATTATTCAGGATTTCGAAATGCAAACACCTATGAATAGGTTATTGCAAGGTGACGTAGGCTCGGGCAAGACGGTCGTAGCGGGCTTGGCGGCGCGCCAGGCGGCTGCATCTGGCTTTCAGACGGCACTGATGGCGCCAACGGAAATACTGGCATCACAGCACGCCGAGACGCTCAGCGGATTACTGCAACCCTTTGGGGTTAACGTGGGATTACTTACCGGTAGTGTTAAGGGCGTGGCACGCAAGACGCTTTATGAGCAAATCGCCAATGGGAGTGTCGACGTTGTTGTCGGAACGCATGCGTTGATCCAGGAGACGGTTCATTTTCACCGCCTAGGCTTTGTTGTTATTGATGAGCAGCATCGGTTTGGCGTAAAGCAGCGCCAGGAGTTGCTAACGAAATCAGAGCATATGCCGCATCTGCTTGCGATGACGGCGACACCAATTCCGCGTAGCTTGGCACTGACGGTGTACGGCGAATTGGACGTCAGTATTCTCAATGAGCGCCCGAAGGGTCGTAAGCCAATAGAAACTAAAATATGGTCACCAAACAGCCAGGCGCAGCTATATGCGCTGATCGACAAAGAGATTACCGCAGGCCGTCAGGCATATGTCATATGTAGCTTGATCGATGACAATCCAGACAATGAAATTAAGAGCGTACAGGCAGAGCATGTAAAACTACAGAATTCGATTTTTAAACATCGTAAAATTGGGTTGCTACATGGCAAAATGAAGCCGGATGAGAAAGATGATGTCATGTCGCGGTTTGCCAGTGGCGAACTAGATATCCTTGTCAGTACGACTGTCGTTGAAGTTGGTGTTGATGTGCCGAATGCGACAGCGATGATTATTGAAAACGCTGATCGTTTTGGTTTGAGCCAACTACACCAGTTGCGTGGCCGTGTTGGGCGTTCGTCACATCAAAGCTATTGCTATCTTGTCATGAGCGATAGCAGCAAGCCATCTCAGCGCTTGAAGGAAATCGAACGATCTAACGATGGATTTTACTTGGCAGAGGTTGACCTAAAGCTTCGCGGGCCAGGGGAGATATATGGTCGCTCGCAACACGGTGCACTTAATTTACAAATTGCCACATTGTCGGATACAAAACTGATTGCCAGGGCGCAAAAGCAAGCGAAGGCGTTCGCGGGAGCGGGTGTGAATCTGTTACAATATAAACAATTAGCGGAACAGGTCGAGCAGTATCAGCGATTGACCACGTTAAATTAATTTATATGTATTCTGGAACAACTTTTCGTACTAAATCAGGGCTTGTGATGGGCGTCCATCAAAAGATTGACCGTGTTGCCCACCGT
>CAMPJF010000019.1 GCA_946886725.1 uncultured Candidatus Saccharibacteria bacterium
AAGTGCGAGCGGCTAAAGTGCCGACTAATAATGACCCAATTAACCCCGGTGCGTAGGTGACGGCAATCGCATCGATGTCATCCCAAGTGGTGTTTGCGTCGGCGAGTGCCTGGTTGATGACGGGATTAATCACCTCGATGTGGCTGCGGGCGGCGACTTCAGGGACGACACCACCGTAAACAGAGTGGATATCGATTTGTGAATTGACGACGTTACTTAAAAGAACGCGTCCGTCCTCAACGACTGACGCTGCGGTTTCGTCACAACTACTTTCGATTCCTAATATTTTCATCTGATAGCTATTATATGGTAATTGTGACTATCATGCCACTACCCCTATAAGCATTGACATTTTATAGCATATGTAGTATAATGTATAGCACAATCATTTACGATCGTAGGTGACGAACCTTTAGGGAAAGTGAGAAGGAAATGTCCGATAACGTGAATACCATTATCGGTATTCTTGCACTGTATGGTGCATGGTATGGAACCTACCGCTACTTCGCGCACAATTCGGCCGCTTACTTTGCGGCGCACGAGATTGTGCATCAGCAGATCCTCAATGAAGCAGCGGCGTGCTCGGAAAAAGCGATTTTGTATGTCGAGCTCGATCCGCGTGGTGGCTACGTTCTGACCCATTTGGGCCAGACCGCCGACCAGTCCGAGATCGAGGCCTTTCGGCGTAGCCTACGGGATTTGAGGGATAAAATTCAGCTGAATTTGGTTGAAAGCCCGGGCCCGTGGCGTTTTCGTTTTGCGACCAGATGGAAGTTCTACGGTAATGTTCGCCAGTGGTTGCAGATTCGGCGCGTATGCGACAGCATTAATCTGCGCCTTTCAGGAAATCGCAACCCGGCTAGCGCCCTGAATCTCTAGCGCCGGTTACCTCAAGAAAGAAGCACCGATGACTTCTTTCTCGCCGCCCTATAACCCCGGTTTTATGCCGGGGTTTACTCTTGCCCGTGCTTTGACTGAAATATGCAAATATGCTATAAATATAGTAATCATTTGTATAGATAAGTGACGATCTTTAGGAGATACAATGGCCTTTAATTTTTGGCTGTGGTGGCATAAACGAAAAGCCGACAAAGCGATGAGGTATCTCATCATCAATAATCATGATCACGATCATTTCATAGATCGCTATGATGAACTGCGTGGTGATTACCGCGACTGTGTTAATCAAGGCGAGCAGATGGACGAATTGCTGATCGAGAAGCTGCGGTCGTTGTTTGACGGGATTGCCTATCAGATCAAGGAGGACGACAAGTATACACATCGATTCTCGCAGGATATCCAAGATATCATTGCTAGTCGACATGTGCAGTGGCGTGCTATCCAGCAAGAAATCAAGGTAATGATTTATCCAGTTAAGTTGTAGGAGTGTTATGGATATCATGTTGATGGTGATTCTTATCATCGTAGCAGTCGCTGCTGTGGCCGTTACGGTCACCGTTGTCGTCAGACGGCGCGGCGAGAAAGTACAAAATAAACTGTACTTGAACAACCAACAAGATCAAACCGCCAAACCAGACGAGCCGATTGTCGACGCTAAACAGGTCGAACGGTACTTGTCGCTACACGAAAGTGATCACAATGATTTCATGCAGCTTTTTGCAACACGACGAGGTGAGTTTGACTCCTTCATCGAGACCGGACGCGGCGCGCCTTCATTGCTGCTCGAGCACCTACATCAGCTTGATGAGCACATCGAAATGCAAATCAACGAAGACAACGACTGGATGCGGCATTTTTCGCCCCAAGAACGCCAGCAAGTCGCAGGTCATCATCGCCAGTGGCGCACCTACCAGGCCAACGTCGAATATATGATCCGACAATTGTCTTGAGGCGACTTTCACTTGCCGTATCAATCAGGAAGAACTCCACAGTTCATCTTGCGTACCTTTTGCCACCCCGGAAATTCCGGGGTGTTTTACTATGCATAATACTTACGTATTTAATATTTAAACAATATACTTGTTTAAATTCGTAACTTATGTTTAGCTTATAGCATTTTAAAGGAGCCCTAAGGTGTTAATGCTAAAAATGAAGCAGTCTTATGTAGTGCGTATCTATGCTGTATTGTTTATTGTCGTGTCGCTCGCTACTGCCACCTTCATTGCTAGCAACGTATCGTTTGCTCAGTCAAGCCCTGCTGGCAACTGGATGACCGCACAAGACTTTACGTTGAAATTGCATGCAAATCAGGACTATGAGTCATTTTACGATCCAAGGTGTACCTATCGCGACGTACAATTACATACGAGACAGTTTAGGTATGTATTCGATGGTCTTTTAACCCCCGAGTGCGTCTACGAGATGGGTGACTGGCGGTATGCGCTGACGCAGTATCCATATGAGGGATCATATTACTATCACTACGACGCAAGGAGTTTTGTTATTAATATGGACGGTAGCGACAGGATGTATAAGGTTACGAATTTGACCGATCATATCAAACCAATCGTCGTTCCAAATTCGAAAAGTATTATCAAAACGATGGCCATCGGTTTTCCTGGTGCTGACGGTGTGCGGATATATAAAAACATTCTTGAACGCATCACACCCAGCTACGATGAAACGTACGAGGCAAATCTTTCCTCACCTGACTTTACGTTTAAACGAGATAATGGAATCTTGCAGCCAGTTGGACGAATGGCCGTCTCATCGAACGGAAAATGGCTTGTATTTGAAGCGGTCAATATCGGTCTCGTCCGCTTGAATCTTGATACGTACGAAATGAAGCGTTTTGCGCCCGCAATGCAACTGCGACAGGCTGGCTATGATCATTTCATACGTTTTGATATTAGTGCTGACGGATCTAAAGTTGTCGTAGCGGGATCCGGATATCCTTTTGGTGTCTATGACATAAATGAATCCTGCGGAGATAAGAACCTCACATTTTATTCTGACAAATTAACTAATCTTGCAACTCCCTGTTCAATGCGTCATTTAGGCGATGAACTGCGGAGGATGCAAGTTGGTTTTAGGTATATTGGCGATGTCGAGTTTCAAAAGGACGGCGACGAAATGAATATATTTTTAGTTGCTACAACAGGGTACGGCTCTTACTCGTCGGGAAAATATACTCTACGCGCCAAAGATAACTTGTCTAATTTTCGTCTTGACTACCTTGCTCTCGGGGATTCATTTTCTAGTGGCGAAGGAGATACTCGGGTTGAGTACGGAAAGAAGTTTTATCTACCAGGGACGGACGTAGATGGCGACGATGAAACACCCCGAGAAAAGTGCCATATCAGCAGTCGTTCGTATCCATTTTTTCTAAAGCAGGCGATGAATTTGTCGAATGAGGCGATGTCATCTGTCGCTTGTTCGGGTGCTGAAATGGGTAAGGACTACGTAGTTGACAGTGACGGCTCTAAATATAAGGGACAGAATAAGCGGTTATCTGCGTATGAAAGTGACATTGTTAAGTTGAAGTTTGATGCATTAGAGAAATATATTCCGGGTCGCGTGCAGCAACTGGAGTTTATTGAAAGATATAAGCCGCGCGCTATAACGATCACGGGTGGCGGCAATGATGTTGGATTTGGTGAGGTTATAAGAAGCTGCATCCTCTCTAATTATTATTCGTGTCTATACAGTTCAACGGAATCCGGCAAAGCAGCAATTGGACAAGGAATAGCAAATCAATATTACAGACTGAATGATTTATTCGCTCGAATTAAAAAAATTTCGCCTGATACGAAGATCTACGCTGTAGGGTATCCCCAATTTGTGGATGACAAGTCTGCCGTTTGCGCGCTAAATGTCCCCATAAGTCAGAGTGAGCGCAAAATGATAAATGAGTCGGTAGCATATCTGAATCAGGTAATTAAGGCTGCTGCGATATATTCGGATGTGAAATTTATCGATATCGAAAATAGCCTTGATGGGCATAAACTTTGTGAAAAAGGTACAGCGTACGTTACTGGTTTGGCGTTGGCGAGACAAATCGCTTTTGACAGTACGGTCATTAACCATAGTGAATTGCAGGAAAGTTTTCACCCAAATAGAAACGGACATAAGCTCATGGCGGATGCTATAGATAAGAAGTTAAGCTCGCAGTCTTTGATGGACTATGCTGATTATCCAATGCAAACAGAGGCGACTGGACCATTGCGATTAGTGGCACCACCCGAGTATTTTGCAAAGTCGATGGAAAATGCGACGAAGAGTTACCGCAAGGATACCGTCATTTCACGTAACTATGTTCAAAAATCATCAAGTTTAGCGATATTCGATATTCGCTTTGGGGGATTTGCGCCCAATTCAGCAGTGAAGGTTGAGAATCATTCTGATCCTATCGTCCTAGGTACTTATATGGCTGATGAAAATGGATTCTTATCCGCAGATATTGCCGTCCCAGATAATGTACCCGCAGGTTTCCACACACTCCACCTTATTGGCGTATCTGATTCGGGTGAGAATGTAGATATATGGCAGGGGGTGGAGGTCCGCGGTGTAGAAGGCGATATTGATGAAGATGGTGTTGCGGATGACGTGGATGGCTGTCTTTACGTAACTGAGGCTGGGAAAGATATTGACGATGACGGGATTGATGATGCATGTGACGGAATGATAGATGCGATTGTCCAAGAAGAAGTTTTTGGGGATTCAAACGCCAATAAGCAGATTGAACCGATTGCGATAGAAGAATCGCAAGGAAACGTTGGCGCTGGTAGTATTGGTACTACAACTAATCAGGTGAGGTCTATGCAGAATGAGGTTAATAAGATATTTGCTACACCATTTTCCACTAATCATTTACAGCCCGCCAATAGCGTATCTCATGTAAAGGGGCTTCATTATGTTATTGCAGGTGCAATCGTCTCAATAGTAATTCTTGTATGGGCGATTAAGGGGTATAGTAATAGCAATAGAATGTAACAAATAGTACACCAGGAAGATTTGATGACGAAAAAACTAAAAAATACCCCAGGGATTGGTCGAAAAATAATAGATCGAGTTAACTGGAATAAGCGTGAAGTATTAGCGATCGCGATCCTGTTTACTGCAATGATAACGCTATTGAGTCTAGGTTTGTACTCGCAACATACTAGCAAGGCCGACAGAGAGGATGTAGTAAGAATGCGCCATATAACGCAGATGATTCGCGACAAATTGATTGGCGCAGGATCGAATGTTAAATGGTTAGATCGTAGTCATTGTAGTGTCATACCTATGAAGTCATTTGGCGAAAAGGTTGAATATTCTTGCACGGCTAGTTATCGCTGGTCTGGACTAGTTCGTGATCAAGACGATATTGATAGTAAAATAAATTTACATAAGCAAGTTTTGAGTGATATTGAAGATGTCATTATAGAGGTGATCGATCATGGTGGATCTCCGGTCTACACTATTGACTCGAATATACTTGGTCGACCAAGTTACGATAAAATTGATCATACGTCTGCGTATGAATTCGAAATAAATAACTTGAAACGTGCGGCGTGCAGCGTACGGTACGAGCTGGTGAATAACGAAGCGAGAACGAGCGTTTACATGCAGACCGATTTAAATTGCTTTATCGACACCAAGGATGCTTACTTCGATCCGATAGAACGCGCATAACTCGAGCGTGTCATTGACAAAACACCTCAAAGTGATATCGTATCTATCAGTATCATTCACCAAATGAGTGTTACCGGACCTTAGGAGAGAGTATGGATCACAGGCGTCACGCACCTATCACTGTTGTTGCTGGTGTCATTGCGTCGCTATCAGTGTCGATTGCATTTGCACTGAATAGGCAACGAGTCGCACGGATTGTCCGTGACATTCAGAAGAATATTGCGCGAATGACCTTGGACGGGTATTACCTGGATCATATCAAGCAGATTGATGCGAAAGCCGAGCTGTTTTCGATTACGTTTGTTGATAAAAATCGTGATCTTTTCAACCGGCGGGCCGAGTTTTACGTACCGAGAGTGAGTGACCGAGGCCGCTACTTGTTAAATGCACGCTATCAAACTCGCGCTTTAGTGTCGATGCTGTTACTGCGCGACCTGGCGCGAAGACATGTTGCGGAACTCGAGAAAGTAGACGCACGCCGCGCGAAAGCATTCGCAGATGCTTCAAAAAAGCTCGACAACGAGGCGGATCGTCTGGTCGCTCAAATGCGACACATAGATTTTCCCGTCAAGCTGCTTGTCGCTGAGTACGAAGCGAGTATTATTCGTATTATCGAGATTCGATAACTGCCCCGATCCATTCTTTACCTATCCACCCCGGCCATGTGCCGGGGTGCTTCACTATCTGGTTATTGCCTGGTGTGGAACTGCATTGAAAGAACGGGGATTTTCAACGAAAGTGCTAAAATAGAAATATGAAACAGAAGTTGGTGAACGGGGTGCGCAAGTATTTACCGAAAGAAGCGGTGCATAGTATAGAAGAGTTGTATCGCCGCGGACGAGTCCGCTTGATTAGCTTGAAATACGGCAATCCTGCCAACAGTCTACGGGTTATCGCAGTGACGGGTACGAACGGCAAGACGACGACTATCAATTACATCAACGAAATCTTGAAAGAGGCGGGGCATAAAACCGCCATGTTTAGCACGGCATTAATCGAAGTCAACGGCAACACGCAGCTGAATGACCTGAACGCGACCGTTGGAACGACTGAACGTATGCAGGAGTTCTTTCGAGATGCAAAGCGGGCAGGGGTAGACTTTGTCGTCCTCGAAATCACCAGCCATGCTTTGCAGCAACACAAGCTAGACGGCGTGCCAATCGAGGTTGCGGTGATGACTAACCTGACACAGGATCATCTGGATTACCATAAAACGATGGACGAGTATGCTGCCGCCAAGGCAAAATTATTCAAGAACGAACCGAAATTTATTGTTTTAAACCGCGACGACGCATGGTTTGACTATTATAATAAGTTTCCTGCTGGCGCGTTAAAAATGAACTATGGCAAACACGTTGACGCCGAAGCGCGAATTGATTATGTCAAATTATATAAAAAGGGTAGCGAAGCTAAGCTGGTGATTGACCATCAAACAAATCTGGATTTAGCAACGGCACTGCCGGGCACTTTTAACGTTTATAATATGACCGCCGCTGCCTGCGTGGCGTATCTGCTGGGAATTAAGTTGAACGATATTGTCGAGGGCGTAGCTAATCTGGAAGGTGTTCCAGGGCGATTTGAGCGCGTTGTTGAAGGTATGGAATATGATGTGATCGTTGATTACGCACACACACCGGATGCACTCGAGCAGCTGCTACAGGCTGCAAAAGAGACGACGAAGAACCGAATTATCCTAGTGTTCGGCGCAACGGGCGACCGCGACAAATCGAAGCGTCCGATAATGGGCGAGATTGCTGCGCGATTAGCAGACCGAATCTTTTTGACTGACGAAGAAAGTTATAACGAGGATCCGGAGGTGATTCGCGACCAGGTCCGTGAGGGCATCGAGAATGCTGGTGCTAGCGCGATGCTCACCGAGATCCCTGATCGTCGTGAGGCGATCGAAAAGGCCTTGTCTATCGCCAAAAAAGACGACATCGTATTGATTACAGGCATGGGGCACGAACAGTACCGTATCGTGAACGGCGAGAAATTACCATGGAACGACGGTGAAGTCGTGCGTGATATTATTGCAAAAGATAAAAATTAGCCCTTTCGGACTAACGTGGGGTATGTGGTAGCGCTGGGTAAGTGCGCTGTATAATAGGTCCTGAAAATGGGAGAACCCCGGCAGCGCATGAGCATACCGGGGGTGAATCCCTAAAGGGGTGACTCGTCACATACGTGAATCGTCTATACCCCTCCTCTTGTCGGCAGTACGCGTCGGGTGTCCGCGATGGCGGGAATTGGCGACACGGTGCGCCAGGTGGCGCTGCTCGTTCGGATCAACATTTGCGTCGGTCCAGACGTGCTTTTCGCGTTGCTCTTCCACGGCCTTGCGGGCTGCGGCGCGCTTGGACTTGGGGAGGGAGCTGATAAGCCTCCCGTGGATATCAGTGATGATCTTATCGGTCACTGATGCCTTGTGGGTGGCCATCTTTCCTCCTATAGGGTTCTCAGGCACCGCCCGATATGGGTAGTGTCTATGTCTATAATAGCACTTATGGTTAAAAAAGTCAATAGCTATGCTGCAAGCGCCAGCTCGGTGGCGGCGGCTGACTGAAGAGCGAGATATTCCTCGCGGGCGGCGTATAGTTTTTGCAGCATGGCAGGGGCGGCTTTGCGAGCACGCTTAGTGTTCACGCGGAAGGCGCCGGCAAGTTCGTCGGTAGTAAAACCGGTAGTGATGACTGATTTCGGATGTGTAGATTTTTTGCGGGTCTGTTCGGCGGTGCGCTCTGAAGCTTTAATGTCGATCGGGAAGGTAACGCCGTCGAGCGTGACATACATGTCGGCACCGTGCAGGTCGTCTTCGACACTGACGTCGGTGTCGATACTGACGCGAGGCTGCTTTTTGCCCGTTTTAGGGTCGATGATCGGATCTACTAGATTAATGCAGTTGATGATCTGATGGGCTAATACTTCTTGTTGCATGCCACGAAGGCGGGCGTCAAATTGGCCACTAAACCATTTTGCCTCTTTTTCGTAACCTACTCGGTCATTACCCCAGCGATCCCGGTTCATGACGCCGTAAAGCGTCGTCACGGTATTGGTGACGTTACGAAAGTTCAGCGATGTATCCTGTTCGATCATGGCCTTGACCGAATGGTTAAAGCGGGCGGCGCGACCTTTCATCGCACGATATTCGCGCGGCGATGACTCGCCGGTCGTATGGAAATGGCGAATGCCCTCCAGTCCGTAAACAAAAGCTGGCAGGGTACCAATAAGGGCGTTAAGGGCGGTCTCGGGGTTGGTTTCGGCCAGTTGTGGTTCGTAGGTATCCTCTATATCGACGTTATGGTCCATTCCGGCAAGTTCAAGGGCGGTGCGAGCCAGGGCGCGGCCGGCGGCGTAGCCTTCGTGTCGGTTATCTTGATATTCGGGTGTATCAACAAGGGAAGAGACGATCTCGGTAGCGTCGAGGTGATGGTTGGCGGGGAAATGTGCAATCGTTTCTGACATATGTTTATTTTTTTGTTTTTACGCTAGCGAGTATGTTGAAAGAATATTACCACAAACGGTATGAAAAGTCAATAGATAGAACGGCGGTGCGGAAAAAGATTAATACCAGTTTTCGTGGTGGCGTTTATTGTGGATGCGTACAACGAGGCGTTCGCCAATTTTTCGCCATATAGTATAGGCGGTCGGGTTGATAGCGATGTCCCAAGCGCCGATATAATCAGTGACTTCTTTATTGAAGCTCGTTTTAAACCGGCCAATACCGTAGTGTGGATGATCGGGGTTTTTGATCTCGGCTGCGGGGGGTGATCCGCAAAAATCATGGATTGTCGAACCATTCGCCTTAGCCCATTCGATGACTCGCCACTGCAAGAGGTGGCTAGCGCCGTAGACACTGCGTTCGCGAATCGACGCACCGTCCTTGTAGGTGCTTTTAGTGCCGAAGACAACGGCATATGCGCCGGCGACAACTTGGTTGTCGACGTATGCAAAGAATAATTGCCCGCGCCCGACACTGGCATAGCGTTGCCAGAACGTTTTGTAGTAGGTGTAGTTTCGAATCCGGAATGATCCATGGGCGGTATCGGCCAGCAGGTTATACATCAACTCGCAGTTTTCATCACTAGCTTCAACTAAATGCGCGGTCACTCCATCACGTTCGGCGCGTTTGATAGCATGACGACCTTTTTGGTTGAGACTCGCCATGACCGAATCCAAGTCTGTGGAAATATCTAGCTTTACTGTGGAAAAATTCGGTTGAACTGGGGTGACTTTGAATAAGCGTAGCTTCATAAAGTCGGCTCGTGTTTCATCCGAGTCGGAAAGTTCGGGTTCAATTTTGACGGCGAAGACGCCATTTTGCTTTGCGAACGTAGTGAGATCTGCAAGAATATTATCCAGTTGGCGAACCGAAGTGATACCTGGGCCTTTGGGTAGATACCATAGCTTGCCAAGGGCAGGTACGGATTTCTCAAGAACAGTCATGACTATACTGTCAGTAACCAGATAGCGTGGGGTCCACCCGCCCAGCTTTTTTTGCTCGGCAAATTCTACGCCCTGAAAGACGTTTCCTTGATCAGGGTTGGCAAGAATTAATTCGTTCCAATGATCGATTTCGTCGTGGTTTGCAAAGCGAATAGTCATTACGGTCTATTGTACCTGACCTGTATCAGAATAAAAATGTCGTCTCGTCGGCAAATGAAAAGAGCCTAGCCGACGCGGAGTCGACTAGGCTTTTAGGTGATGCTCAGCATGAGCGTACCCATTTCCTCTTCAAGACGAAAGAACTCGGTGCCGGTGTGGCCGGTGCAGAAAAACAGTCCGTTGACCATATTCACGCTTTCGCTAATGACACGGAAGGTTTGTTTTTCTGTGGTTCCTTCGAGATTGATGCTTTCGCATTCGAGGGTGAGTGGCGTCGCATCGAGCGTCGCCCCTACGAGTGCTTCACGAAATTCTTTCGTGAAGCGGTGGTTTGTCACAACAAACGCACGCAATACAGTCACCTCCATACGTCAAATTGGAGTATTGTATCTGAATTAGTATAACGTAAATTAATAGTTATGTCAATGGCTGACAAGTGTCTGACGCAGTTCGGCGTATTTTTGTTTTACCATGTTATTGATACGAGGCTGTTCTCGCAGGCGCGCTTCTTCGGTGACGCGGCCGATCTTATCAGGGATAAAGTCGCTCTTATTATATCCAGTCCAAATGATGAGGTGGGTGTCTGGGGTGGTGATATGGTTTCTTTCGCGCCAAGCATCACGATCTAGCTGTGCTTTGATCGCCGCCTCTTCGGAAGCCTTACCATCAATAGTCATTTCGATGCCATTACGGAACTGAGCGATATAATCGATTCCACGCAGCTCATCCTCAACGGAAGTATCTAAGATTTCAGGTTCGCCAGGAAGGTGAAAAAGATTTGCTTCGAGGGCAAGTTCTTGCTCCATGCCGGGTTTAATTCGTCGGTTGATTTGATTTAGGAGGTTACTATCGTATCCGTTAACCGCTAGTGTGTTTTTTAGCATTCCCTCTAGGTTGGCGGGTGTTGTCGAGGAGTGATTGTTGATCAACTGTTTAAGGTGGTGGTTGAACGGGATAATCTTGCGCTTATTATCCTGCGGGTTACCAATTTTTTGATCAAGATTATCAAGACCTTCCTTTAAATCGGGAAGATCGGCAATAATTTCGTTATACATTGGACTGTACGGGAGTGATTCGTACTTGCCGGGCTGCGCATTAATCGCGCGAGCAGTACGGGCGATTGTTTGTTGCATGACAAAACGCGCAAGGCCAGGCGCGGGATTTTGTAGCTGGTCGCCAAATTCGGCGTGCGCCCGTTTACGTTGCTCTAGGAAGGCATCTGTGCGCTGAAGAGCGACAGTATAATCTTTTGCTAGTCGAGGTTCTGTTGGGAATGGTATTTGTTTTTCGCGCATAAAGTGCTCTTTTAATTTGTATTCGAATACTAACATATGCATGATAAAATGTCAAGTGCCATGCGGTGGTATAATAGAGTTAATGAATGAGACTATGATTACAGAACAGGATATACGAGGAACAAATGACACCGGTCTAACGACTGAATATTCTTGGAATGTCGGTAAAGCCGTCGCCGATTGGCTACCAACGGCGGGTAATGTCGTTGTCTTGTATGTACCTGCGGGTCTGTCGACCGCACAGGCGATTATTGAGGGCCTGCGTCTGCAGGGTCGCAGTGTCGTCGATGGTGGTGTTGGCGACAGGGATGCGGCGGTTGCGCACGTAAAAACCAGCGGATTATCCGGCGCTATTGTCGTTGGGGTCCAAGATTCGACAGGCATCGTCAGTATCCAGCTATACAAAGATGACGGCTGTCTGATTGATCGACAATCTGGATTGCTTGAGATCGCGGAGTTAGTTGATGCGGGTAATTTTGTCCCTGCGGCTGTAAAGGGCGAGCTGACGGCAATCGCATAGCGATATTGTCCACCTCTGTTAATTAAGCTGTATGTATTGACATATACACTAAAATGTGTATAATGTTGTTTATGGAAACATTAAACACAAACAGTATTAAAGATAAAAATAGAGATAATTATTTTCGATCTCATCCCCAAAACCGTCAAGACCACGGCACGAAGGGGACAAGTCGAATTGATGC
>CAMPJF010000020.1 GCA_946886725.1 uncultured Candidatus Saccharibacteria bacterium
ATCAATTGGCTGATTACGCAGGCAAGTGGACGATTTTGTATTTTTACCCAAAGGACGACACGCCAGGCTGCACGATCGAGGCGTGTAGTCTTCGTGATGCACGAGATGACATTGCTGCTTTGGGTGCTGAGATTGTCGGTGTTAGTAAAGACGATGCAAGCAGCCACGATAAGTTTAAAGCGAAATACACGCTTAACTTTACGTTATTATGTGATCCTGACCTGACGGCGATGAACGCATACGGTGCGTGGGGCAAGAAACAATTTGGTAAAGAAGGCGTCTTGCGAAAGACATTTATCATCAATCCGCAGGGGCAAGTGGTGAAGGTGTATGGACGTGTCACTCCGTTGGGACACGGTCAGCAGATTATTGACGAACTACAACGGCTACAGGCTCAGGCTATAGAATAAAAGATATCGGGGTATGGCGCAGTTGGTAGCGCGCACGGCTGGGGGCCGTGAGGTCGCAAGTTCAAGTCTTGTTACCCCGACCATAGTATAGCTTGGACTGAGGCGCATCTATAAGCTGTTGTCAATTGACAATAATTTAAAATTATGATAATATATTACCTGCTCGTGGAGTATAAGATATTCCTAGGCACTTTTACAATCAGACAGTGATATAACATACACGAGATGGGATATGAGTTCGCGAAATATGTGGGCTTATACCTCATCTCGTGTGTAAAGAAAACACACGCTCGCTCAGCGAGAGGCAACCCATGCCAGAGTTGAAGGAAGGAATGGATAGTATGTCCGAACGACCTGTCGTCAATATCGCTGACCTTTCCAAGGCCGACGTACTTGCAGCACTGTTCAACGCCGCAATGGCGCCGCGCTACATGGGGGCCTTGCAATTTCAGCATGGGCCGTATGTTATGACCAAGGAGTGGGCGGCGGAGTTGACCGAGTTGGGCAATACCGCCACACCCGATTACGGAGGCATGAGCATTCCCGGTCGGGCTGCGCTGTACTTCGATTATCTTTATGGGCGGTGCCTCAAGCTGGATCTTACGGATGACAATGCGTTTGATCCGTGGGGATTTGACCGCGACAACGGCGGCGATGGCTCTGCGCAGAAGGTTATTGACCGACTGCGCCGGACTGGCGAAGTGTGTGAAGCACCGATTGGTGATGCACGCAGTTGGCTTCGCCGGGTTGTCAACGAATCGCTCCAGCGGTACGACGACGGCGACCATGGCGGCGCCCTCGCGCAATTCTTCATCGGTACGGCCCGCCACCCCGGAACCAAGCACATCCCCGAGTGGGAGCTGACTGGTCCCATGCTGGCCATGGGATTTCAAGGTGGTCGCAGCGAAGCAGAGAAGGCTATGGCCGGCTTTGCTGTGTAGGTATCGATAATACGTTGTAACAAGCAGGTGCGGGAGACATGAAGTTCTCACGGACTTGCTTCCGTGATTTTCTTTACTATTAGTTTCTCCTGTCTGCTTGTTACTTCGTCCACGAATGCGTATGTCGTGCTGATGAGCTGGAAACAGCGAAACGAATATTTTTATCTTGGTCGTTTAGACGCGACTACTCGGGCTTGCTTTGCGAAACGATCGTCGATAACGGTCGGAATGAATTCGCCGTACTTTCGAATTGCCGCTTTCTCGATAAGAAAATCAGCAATAGCCGGGTTTTTTGGTAGTAATGGTCCATGCATGTAGGTAGCGATGACATTACGATACCGGGCGCCCTCACTGTCATCTTGGCCGTTATTTCCTGCCCCTTTTATGACCTTGCCAAGTGGTATGACATTTTTACCAAGAAATGTTTGGCCGCTATGATTTTCGTAGCCGATAATCTCGCCAAATTCGCTGCTCTCCGTGATGATGTTGCCTGTTAGTCGTTCTGGCCCAGCGTGAGTTTCGATATCGAGCAGATTAATTCCTTGAATAATGTGCCCGTCCTGCGTTTTGAAGAACTTACCGAATAGTTGAAATAGTCCGCAGATCATCAACATCGGAACGTTATCATCCGCTAGTTTATGTAGCGTATCACCAATAGCTAAAAGATCATTTTGGATGACATCTTGGCCAGAATCCTGGCCGCCGCCACCGACGATAATATCAACGTCATTCGGAAATGTGTCGCCTGGATTGTATTCTTTTAGGACAACTGAGTAGCCGTGCCATTCTAGCCGACGCTTCAGGACGAGTGTATTACCCCAGTCGCCATAGATATTCATATCTCGCGGATATAACTGTAGAATAGTAATCGATTTTTCATTCATGAGATCGTCTCCACATCGGTAATTTTAGCCAGTTCGCGGCGCAGTGCAAGCATCGCGGTATACGTACAAAAAACGCGCTTTGGTTGGTCGCCGCTTGAAAGCAATTGCCGTAAAGCTGACGATAGGTCGGGCTCGACTTGCGCGATACTAACTTCATCGTATTGCAGACGAAGTGCCATGTCGTATGCACGCACTCCAGTAACTACTGCGACACCTTCGGCGCGCAAACTTTCAAATTCAACATCCCACAGCCACGACATGTCACGACCGTCGGCGTAATTGTCGTTAATTGCAATCATTGTCTGGTATCCGGCTGGCTTGAACGATGAGAGGCTTAGTCGGAAGCCGCTAGGATTTTTCACAAGCACCAGCTCGAACGGCTGGCCGTTCACTGTCAGTGTTTCACCTCGTCCAAATGCGGGCGTGACGTTAGATAGCGCCTCGACAAGCTTTATTTTGTCGTGGTCGGCGGGGAGAACGCACCGCGCAAGTGCAAGAGCTGCTGCTGCGTTATATATATTGTAAATACCGTGCAATTTCAGTGTAGTAGTAATTGGTTTACCTTCCACGATGAACTGCGCGGTATTATCTTTGATGCCCTGGAGAATAACGCCAGCCGCTTGTGATTGTAGCTGCTTGTTCGATTTGATGATGGTACTGCGCAGCTCATCATCACTAGGGAAGAGGTGGGTTAGTTCTGGTGCGAGGCCGAAATAATGAACCTTATCAGCTGGTAATGTTTTGGCAATTGCTGCAACGCGGGGGTCTTCTCGGTTTAGTACGACCATTTCGGTCGTCTTGTCGGCGATCTGCGCGAGCATTTTTGCGGTCGTATCAATTTCGCCAAAGCGGTCTAACTGATCGCGCATTACGTTCAGTAGTAGGCTATAGCGCGGTGAAACGGTTTTGACGAAATGGACAGCGTGCGCTTCATCGAGTTCGAGCACGGCGATGTCGCAATTCAAGGTACCCTTATTGTCGACTTCACCAAGGAGTGCCGCAGCGACGCCGCGGGTGAAATTACTGCCGGTTCGGTTAGTGAACACCTTCAGTCCTTGACTCTCAAGGAGTGCGACCACCATCTTTGTGGTCGTCGTCTTGCCATTGGTGCCGCTGATAACGACGACGCCATGAGGTAACTGTGCGAGCGTGCGCTTGATAAAATCGGGATCGATCTTTTCAACAAAAAGGCCGGGAAGCGCCGATCCACCACCTCGAATACGGGCGATCGTGCGAATTGCTTTACCAAGCAGGGTGACATAGGGTTTTGACATACAACCTATTATAGCGTAACTGGATGGGCCGGTGTACAATAAGATTATGTTTATCGTAGGTCTTCTTTCATGGTGGTACGGTGCTGGATGGCGGCAGCGTTTTTCGATGCTAAAAGAGCGTCTTGCAAACACGATGGATTATTTTTCAATCGACCTATTAGCTAAGACGTTATTCGCGCCTTTTCGTCAAATATCCGCTGGTAGCGTCAGCGGTTCGTTGAGTGTCAAAATGCATGCTTTTTTTGACCGCTTGGTTTCGCGTGCGATCGGTGGCATGGTGCGAACGATCACGATTATCGTTGGCGTGGGTGCAATATTTATCCATAGCGTTATCGGCGTGGTGAGCGTTGTTGTCTGGGCGTTTATTCCCCTACTGCCATTGTTTGGTATTTTACTATTTATTACAGGGTGGATTCCATGGAGCCTATAGAGTTTCATTATCACAGTCGCCGTGCGCAGACGGCTCGTATCGGTCACATGCTTGAAGGGACGTGGCAGCGTGTCCTAGTTATTGTTGCGGCATTATTGATGCTATCGGGTGTTTGTTTGCTGGTGATTAGTCAGCCGACTGGATGGATGCTGCTAGGATTTGCCGCTATTCCGGCTATGCTTGTCGAGTGGTACAAATACGAATTACATCACCTTCCGAGTCCAAAAAATCCTAAGACAATTGACGACTTGTTATCTGGTGATATCTTAGGTAAGATACCACACAAGCCAACGCCACGGGACATTGCAACTGCGGTAGGTGCAGTGCAAAGTGGACAGTTTTTTGGAAGTCGATTTGGCATCAGTGCTCGGATGCTTCAAGAAATCTCCCCTGACGATACGGCGGCGATGCCGGCCTTGTGGCATGAGGCAATGGTGATTCGTGAACAGTTGGGGTATGAACACATTTCTGGCAGTATTTTGGCGGTAGCATTGATGCGAAGCTTCCCGGAACACGAGGGTTTATTGGCGCACCTGCGATTAAGCGATGATGACCTGATTAAAGGGATTGAATGGCAGCAGCATATTCGTGATTTAATTACGGCCCACAATAGACCAAAGCGAACTGGTGGCATCGCACGAGATTGGTCGTTCGGGTATATCCCTATGTTGACGCGTTTTGGTCAAAATATTAGCGAACAAATAGCACGAGGCGGGATGTTGTCTGCTGATCTTGAGGCGCACACTCAAGCGCTTGATCAACTGTTAGAGACATTTGGCAATGCCGGCCATCAGAACGCGGTTCTGGTGGGGCCTGCGGGGGTCGGTAAGACAACAATTGTCCATGCCTTTGCTGAGCGGTTGTTGGACGCATCAGCTCGTATTCCAGAGAACTTAAAATTCCGCCAAGTGATCATTCTTGATTCTTCGGCGCTCATTGCTGCCGCGCCTGGCCGCGGCGAACTTGAGCATTTAATCATGCAGGTACTGGGCGAGGCATACAGTGCAAAGAATATTATTATTTGCCTTGATAACGCACAGTTATTCTTCGAGGAAGGTATTGGGTCGGTTGACCTGACGAATGTACTCCTGCCAATCCTTGAGGCTGGCCGACTACGTATTATCCTGACGATGGACGAGCAGCGCTACCTGCAAATCGGTCAACGCAACGGCAGTCTGATTAACGCATTGAACCGAATTAGTATCGAACAAGCAAATAAGGATGAAACTATCGCGGTTATGCGCGATCAGCTCATTATCACTGAGTTTCAACGTAAAGTTACCTATACCTATCAATCGCTCGAAGAGGCGTATCGGCTGAGTGAGCGATATATTCATGATCTTTCGATGCCTGGTCGCGCTCTTAAGCTTATGCAATCTGCCGCAGGCTACGCGGAGGACGGCTTTGTTACTGCGCAATCCGTACAGAAAGCGATCGAACAAACGATGAACATCAAGGTTGGCGTCGCAAGTGGCGAAGAGGAGCGCAAGAAACTACTAAGCTTAGAGGATCTGATTCATAAACGCATGATTAATCAAACGCGCGCTGTTGGTGTTGTTAGTGATGCGCTGCGCCGCGCGAGGGCGGGGGTTCGTAACCAGAACAGGCCAATCGGCACATTCTTGTTCCTTGGTCCGACTGGCGTCGGCAAGACTGAACTAGCGAAAGCATTAGCTGACGTTTACTTCGGCGGCGAAAACCGCATGATCCGCTTGGACTTGAATGAATATGTCCGTCCAGAGGACGTAACCCGTCTAATCGCAGATGGTGCCGAGGATCCGATGAGCTTGACGGCCCAGGCAATGAAGCAGCCATTCAGTGTCATACTGCTGGACGAGATAGAAAAAGCACACCCGCAGGTGTTAACAACCCTACTGCAGCTATTGGATGAGGGTATTTTGCGGGATATAAAGAACCGAGAAGTTAGTTTTCGCGACGCGATCATTATCGCCACATCTAACGCCGGGGCTGACAGGATTCGTGAATACATCGAGCGTGGATATGCGTTAGAGCAGTTTGAGAAGCAGTTTATTGACGAGCTGATTAATACAAACCAGTTCCGTCCAGAATTCCTGAACCGTTTCGACGAAATTGTGACGTTCAGGCCGCTTAGCAAAGAGGAGTTAGTGCAGGTTATCGATCTTATTCTTGCGGGCATTAACAAGATGATGGCTTTGCAAAAGATTACGATTAACGTTGCTCATGATGCCAAGTTACTATTGGTTGATCGCGGCTATGATCCACGATTGGGCGCGCGCCCAATGCGACGAATTGTTCAGCGTGCAGTTGAAAATACTGTCGCTAAACAGATGCTCTCTGGTTCGGTTGCACCCGGCAGTACGATTGAAATTACACTAGATCAGGTGCAGCAAATCCTAGGCGTTGAACAGCAGGCTAAAGCAATCATCGACGAGCATACGTCCAACATATCTTAAATTCAGTATTTGTTAAGTATATTACAGACGAGCTTTAAGCCACTTTGTAAAATGATAAACGATACTTAATGAAAGGATTGCATAATGGCTGAAAAAGAAACGGTAATTGTAGAAAATAACGACGCGCCGCGCGAGCGCCGCACAAGTAGCGGGTGGATTGGCGTTGTGATCGCCCTACTCCTTCTTGCGCTGTTCTTTATGTTTGGCGGCTTTAGTATGTTTAGCGGTGGTGCAGGGAATTCAACCACAGCTCCAGTAACAAGCCCGACTGGCACATCAACAACACCTTAAATACCTAGTTAGGACAAGCTAACGATGAACCGACAGAGTGGCAAGGTACGCGTTAAATTTTTCTTGTGGCCGAGTATTGTTATCAGCGTAATCGGTTCAATCTTGCTGACGATTATTCTGAATATACTGCTTTAACTGCAAATTCGACATGACCGCCTGACGATATTCTGATCGTAGAATATCCAAGGCGGTTTTATGATATTTGGGTTGATGGCTTGCTACTGCTTCTTTGGCGATAACGACGTTGATATTTTGTGCATAGGCATCTGACGCAGTTTGGAAAATGCAGGTATGAGTAGAGACTCCGCAAATGATAACAGTATCAATTTGCCAATCTTTTAGCATGGTAGAAAGCAGTGTTGCCTGAAACGCACTATCTCGTGTTTTAATGACTTCAGTGGTGCCATCTACGATAAGATCTGGTACGTTTTTAGAATCCGCATCACCGGCAAATAAATATCCCTGCTTGTCATTCTTCATGTTAAGAGTCCATGTTGCAGTGTTTTTTTGATGCTCGGTCCGTATATTAAATGCTGGAATATCGTGTTGTTTTGCGAACGAAAGAATGTCATTTATTTTTTGGGTCAATGACGACTGCTTCTTGTGTAGCGCATCATTATTAAAATATGCATTTTGCATATCGACAACAAGCACTGCGCAGCGATGAAATCTTTGTTGACTCACGAGCCCTCCATTCATTACTCAATTGCAGACTCAAGGTTCGCTAGAGTCTGCAATCTGATTACTACATGTGCGGCTTGCTACTGTGTGCGTTGTTGTACTGTTTCAAGTGATCGATTTGCATTACTTGATGCTTCGCCAGCCTTATCGAGTGCCCACAATGCCAAAGCCAGTGAGATGGCTGCCGCAATCATCGCGAGTGTCGAGAGAACCTTTGCGATCTGTGAGTTGGTATGTGCTTCGTGAACGTCTCGTCTCATGTGATGTAAACTATCATATTCCTCTGCCATATCGTAAATCCTCCATTAATTATGACTAGTTTAGTATGCGCTTATAGTAAGCTAATGGCAGTAAAATAGTTCACATGTCATGACGATAACGCGGCCTCAGGCGCATTGGGTGTCGTACTATCTGATTGATCCTACTAATGCGCTCAAGCCTCCGATTAGGTAGGGAAGGATGAGTAATGCAAGCATTAACTTCCGACTCCTGGACTCGTTGGTTGGTGATATTCGATCAAGATAAGTAAAAACAAAGGTCGTACTGGCGAAAATGACGGCCGCTCCCAGGTGGTAGACTGCAGTTATAGCGAGCGTTGGTGTGCCGTTTAGAAAAAACTCTTTAACCATCACAATGACAGGAATTGAGAATAGCTGGATGGCCCAGTACGAAAATGTCGGACTCATTATTGTAATCTGAATCTTTGTGGTGAATAATTTGAACGTCAGGATGGCAAGCGACGTAACGAGCGCAAGATATACTACCGCTATCATCCCTATTTGAACTACTTCAGCCAGGGTCGATGTATTGGTAAGTGTCGATCTTCCGATTTCAAATGTGATGAATGGCAGCGATAGCGCGAGACCGCTGAGTATTGTCATCGCGTGATTCATGTGTATTCTTTCCGATGGAATAGCCTTAGTCGTGAGGTGTGGTGCGTGAATAAAAGAGCGACTATATTTGGCCGGCTGAGGATAAAGGCTGCTAAGTGTAGCCGCCCTGTCGTCCGCCGGATCCTTGGATTGACTTGTTAGATTGTCTGGTTTCATCGTATTCTCGTATCAATTGCATTACGTTGAGATAGTATGACGCGTTATTTAAAGTATTTCTTATTGATACTAGCGGCAATCGCGGCCGTACCCAGTAGCCCAACTGTCGCAACGATTAGGCTAGCTGTTGCGCCAAATCCAGAGAAGTATTTGAATGAAATAGTGATGATCGTCAACACAAGGAAGAACGACGCGTTGCCGAGTAGGTGTTTGTTCTGAGAAATGATGCTGAGGTAAAAGATGGCGAACACGGAAGCGACTAACAATACAATCCATGCAACATCGAATCTACCAAAGCTTGCTATATACATAACTGTCAGTGCTGCAAACGCACCGAATGAATCGAACGCACTGTGGATATTTTTTCGTTCGGGATGCATTTTTGCAACCACTCTTGTCGCATACGCAAGTAGTCCCATCGATAGGATTAAAACGAACGACCAAACATCTGTTGGTACATCCGAATCTTGCAGTATTCCAAAGAGCAAAGCGGGAAATGCCGCCACGCCAAGCAGAACCCCCAGCAGAAGCGTCAGATCTTTTTTTATAACTCGGTCAAATCCAAGATGTATCATGCTGAGAGCCGCAAGAGTTAGTGCCCCTGGTAAATAATTGACTGTCCCAAAGCCACCGACAATTTCATTCGTAATCACATACCCGCCAACGATAATCAAGAGCGATCCCGTGAGGAGTAATGCGTTCGTTAGGCCGGTTCTTATCTCGTTTTGAACTGAATTATTGACGAGGTAGTAGACGATTCCCCATAGGACTGTGCCGATTCCGGCACTCAAGAAGATATGCGTCAGCGCATTTCCGTCGCTCCAAGATTGTGCGATGACAGACATGATCGTTGAGAACAAGACGATACCAGCGATATAGAACATGACATCAACGGCAGAGAGTTTATTGGTCTTAACTTGCTCGTCTGGTGTATTTGTTGGTGATGATAGTCGAGTTGGCGATGTGGTGATAAAAGATTGAAGGTCTGATTCGGTTAGAATACCAGTCTGCAGGCCATTTTTTATCTCGTCTAGTAGCGTTTGTTTGTCATTCATTTCTCAACCCATCCTAAGAATTTTATATTTTGTGAATAATATGATCCGGTATTAGCCAGCTCGATTTTCTTTTTTTTCGCACCGTCCTTTAAATACCATCCTTCGTCGTTGTCGCTCCAAAATAAGAATCCGCTTTGATGCTCTTCACGGGCTAGACTGTAACCGTCTGGTGACTTTGACGAGGTATTTAATTTGAATTGTTGCGCTTCCTCGATGCCAATAGTTCTTGTCGCGTCTTTCGCGGCATCGTAGTAATGAATCGTCGATGTGCTATTTCTATATTCTGGTTTGGTCATGTCGTCGGCCTCTTTGACTAAGCGACCAAAAGCATCGACGCTGTAATTATCGTCACAGCGGTAGTCTCCGCATTGTGTGTAGATAAAATCATAGCTTGGTTGAGCGAAAAGTCTTGGAACGTAGATCGCTGCTACAGCGAAAAGGGCTATCCCGATCGGAATGGCGAAGAGCAAGAGTAGATCTTTTAAGTGGTTGGGGGTTTTGTTTTTTTGCATATTGTATAATATCCGTTTATTCTTATAGCGATTTTAGCATAAGATGAAACAAACCCTCATAGAACTGTCTAGTTTTGCCTTGCGCGCCATTCATTCGCAAGTCGGCGTCGTTTTTTTAGTAGACGCCGGTACTTTGTATAAACAACTAGCGCTACGATTGCCGCAAGGGGCCATAATAAGGGAAGTGTAATGCTCGAAATGATAAACATAAATCCTAGTATCATCATCCAAATTGTCGCAACCAGGCGCACTTTACTCATGCCGAACAGTTGCCACATCTGGGGGGTGCTTGTTGTATCGGCTATCTTGGCAGGCCGGGATGCACGGGCCAATGTCTGGGCCGTCTTAATACCGAATGCAAGCATCTGATTATACGCCGATTGATTGAGGGGGATAGTGCCGCCAACAATAATATTCGGTGTTTTATAAAAGTAGATCTTGCTTCCAGAAAACTCAAAGTCGTAATCACCTCCATCGGCCAGAAGGTGGAGCATGATATTCGGAGCCAGAATTGTAAAAGCAGTTATTTGCTCGCCTTTGGGTACGATTGCTTTAAAGAAATAACTAAAGTCGCCTTCCAGACGAACCTGCTCGGAATCTTTAAATGCTAGCGACGACAGTCCTAAAACGTTATTGATAGTGACATTCGTTCGCGATTCGACGTAAAGATTTTCGACAGTATACGGTAGGTCGATGGAGAATACCTGTACCTGCATGCGTGTCGTAAGCTGTGCGCCCGATTCTGCGGATGTAGTGATGAGATTTTGTGGCATGTTAGCATATATTAATGGAAAATAGTCTGCGGTATAGTATTCGCAGTGCAAACCAGCGATCTCAAACTGCATTTTGTACAGCTCGACCGTGCTTGTTTTTGGGTTGTTATAGAGGCTTGACTCCGTAGCATCGCCAGCACTCTCTGCGGAATAGATAAATCCATGCTGCACTGCGAGGTTTTGTATGTAATCTGGCGCAAAGTCAGTAAATTTTTTCGGTAGCTGATAATCGGGCTGCATTGTTTTAGTATAAAGGATAAGTAGAATTTTTATGTGCTTACTGAAAAATGTGCGATGACTTTTCGTTGTCGCCAATCATCATCCGGAAACATATCGACAAGTGAGACAGTATCGAGCGTAATGTTGTCGCCGACATTCAATCGACTGTCATCCTGAATTGTACTGTGGGGTATAAAGCCTTTTTTTGTGAACTCGGGGTGATTGAATGTGGCATCATTCTGCTCTAGTAGGGTGACGATGGCATCGTGTAACTGTTGAAGCTGGGGAGTTACTTCGAGAAAAGTGACTGAAGTGACGCCGAGCGCGCCGTCGGCTATGGCGCGTATCGTGGTCGGACTACTATTTGTCATGAGTAGTTGAAGCTTTGCGTCTAAATCGTGTTCGTATCGATCAACTGCGAAGACGTCCGCAATGGTGATGTGTAGCGGCCAATCACTCATACTAAACTGCGTATCGTATGCAATAGGCGAGATAAAATGAACGAGTGCATATTTTTGCGAGTATGTCATTGCTCGAGTATATCAAAATGAAACTATATTACAGTCGCAATGTGCATCGAACGGCACCGTATTTGCTGTACAATATAGTCAACTGATATAACCATAAGGATAATAATGAAACACGTAAAACGCAAATCACATACATCTGTCGGCCCATTCCAGCTAGCAGTCGGTTTATTTTTGGTAGCGATAATTGCAGTGCTTGCGTCTGTTATATATAAAAACCACGTCGAGCAGAAAGCCGGCCCCAATCTTGCGGAGGTAGCGGAAGTTATGGAGGCGATGCCGGGATTAATTAGTTCTGCGCCGATAAGCCTTCGAGAAAAGACCCAGCAGGAGGCGCTGGATTTTATGGGAGAGTACGCGCAGGTGCCGGGACTGGTGGAAGCTTTGTCTGTCTATGAGAAGGATAATCCGTGCGTCCAATTACAAGGGCGGTTTAGGCAATTAGTATTAGGCGTGACCGAGGATAAAACACAGGCGCTCATAGGAAATGCCTGTGGGGCCGGCGGCATGGTGCGCAGTTTTATGGTAAAACAGGATGACAACTGGGTAAGGGTTGGTTCATGGGATGGTAAGTTCAGTAATGATGACAGTATGGACAATTTCAGCGTACTGTTAGATACGCCAAATTGTGCGGTT